>CANTGP010000058.1 GCA_947653315.1 uncultured Lachnospiraceae bacterium | reverse complement strand
TCAGCATCTATAAGGAATCGGAAGCCACACAGGAAAATTACCAGAAAACAAAACTTAAAAATTATCGCATTCCAATTATAAATGCCGAAACAAGCAAAACGGAGTTAGCCATGAAACTATATAATGTCGGAAACAGAATCATGAATACCTATATTTATCAGGTACCGGAAGGTTATATTATGATTGATACGGGATATGGGCACAGCCTAAAGAAAGTTGAGAAACGGGCAACCAGGCAAGGCATTCCCCTATCCGGGGTTAACTATGTGTTTTTAACCCATGCGCACGATGACCATGCAGGTTTCCTGAATGAATTACTGTCAAAATACCCTGACATAAAAGTAATCCTGCATCGTCGGGCTATCCCCACGCTTTTGAGGGGACAAAATTCATTTGACGGCGGCTGCAGCGGTTTCACCGCATTCATCTTTTGTAAATTTATGGGACTGATTGGGAAAGGAAAACATCTTTTTCCGCCAGTTGAGAGGCAATACCTTGACCGGTTCATGATACTGTCCCCCCAAAACCTATCGGCTGCAGAAAACCTGCTGCAAGGGAAAATTTTGTTTACACAGGGACATACTCCGGATTCCATATCCCTCCAAAAAGGAAATAAAATCTTTTGCGGCGACGCTGCAATGAACGGTTTGCCAAGCCTGAAAAGAATCACGATATGGATAGAAAATAAAAATGCGTTTCAAAATTCATGGAATACATTGATTGACGCAAAAGCGGATTGGATTTTTCCCGCACACGGGAAACCTTTCAAACGGGAAACCCTGAAAAAATATATCCGCCATATCCCCGGGATAAAACTTTACCGGTTAAAGCGTGTCATCAAGTAGGGAAGGCAGCACATCCCCCTCCTCCCGCAGATATTCCAAAAGTCCGGCAACCCCCTCCCCCCTTTTGGAATCCACTTTAAAAATCTTCCTGCACCCTGCCAGCCGCAGCCACCGCGCAGCCCTCTCCGCATCCGCATTTTCCTCATGGATTTTCGTCACAATCCCCACCACATCCCGGTTCACCATCCCGGTAATATTGGGCGGATACAAAGAATACGGCTCCGTCGCCGCCAAAAGCAGCCCCACCACATCCGCCTCATAAGCATACAACGCCAGCGCATACCCCAACTGCTTCGTCTGAATATACTCCCCCGGCGTATCAATCACCACATCAAAATGATTCACATATTGCGTCTTCCGGTACCGGATACGCTCCCCCCGCAAAGCCTGGGTAAGCGTCGTCTTCCCACTTTCGCTCCGCCCCATCAAAATAATCTTCCTCATCCCGCTCCCCTACGTCCGCGTCACCGGGCACACCGCAAATCCCATCTTCTCCTTCATGTAATCCAGCACCGCCCGCAAAGAAGCCTCCGTCTCCGACACCGTCCCGGTCACAATCAGCGTCCCGCTGAACCGGTCCACAAACCCAAGTTCCACCCCTGCCGCCTTCACCGCGATATCCGCCGCAATTACCGCCGCTTCCGCAGGGCTGATGGTCAGCACCCCGATTGCCGAACGGGAATAATCCACGCTTGGGTCCAGCCCCAGCTTTTCATACAACACCTGACCGGGATTGGCAATCAGATGGGCAATGGTAATCTGCTTGCCCGGTACCAACTCCTGGACAATCCTCGTTTTCCCCTCCGTTGACAAATCATCCTGCATTCCCATACAAATACCCCCAATCCTTCCGTCGTCCATTCCCGTATTCCTCTCTCTCCAACCGGGCAGGGAAACCTATTTTCCGCTGCCCACCGCGCGTCTCCTTACCCGCCAATCCGGCAAGGCAGCCCCGATGCCGCTTCCGCCGCCGCCTTTAACTCCTGCATCCGCTCCGCCGTCGGCGGGAGCACATCCCCCATCCGGTATTCCCTGCCAAGCCCGTCGTATTTATCCCGGCCCAGCCTGTGGTAAGGAAGGAGATGGATTTTTTCCACATTCCCCAATTTTCTTGCATATGCGGCGATTTCCCGTATTTCCCCCGCACTGTCATTAAACGTTGGAATCACGGGAATCCGTATGCTTAAGCGGGTCTGTCCCGACCGTGCAATCTTTCCCGCGTTCTCCAACATCAACTCATTGGAACGCCCCGTATATTCTTTATGCTTCGCCGCATCCATATGCTTAATATCCAAAAGATAATGGTCCAGATAAGGCAGGATGCTTTCGATCACGTCATACGGCGCACACCCCATACTTTCCATGGCGGTGCCGATGCCGCTTTCCTTTGCCGCCCGCAGCAGCGCCCTTGCAAAATCCGGCTGGCAGAGGCTTTCCCCGCCGGACAGCGTCAGTCCCCCGCCGGAACGGTAGTAATAGGGTCTGTCCTGCTCCACCGTCCGCATCACTTCTTCCACCGTCACGTCCCGCCCGACGGTCTTCTCCTCCCCCGCCACCGTCATGGACTGAATCGCATACTCCTGGGATTCGGGATTGCAGCACCAACGGCATCGGAGCACACAGCCCTTTAAAAACACGATGGTACGAATCCCGTCCCCGTCGTGGATGGAAAATTTCTGGATATCAAAAATCCGCCCCTTTATCTGCCTGTAATCCTCCATACGCCTTCCCTTTCCAACCGGTTACCCGTTAATAGTTAAATCCCTGCTCCGTCCGGTTAATGATATCGTCCTGCAGTGAGCGGGACAATGTGGTAAACAGTGCGCTGTAACCCGCCACGCGCACCACCAGGTGCTTGTATTTTTCCGGGTATTTCTGCGCGTCCAGCAGCGTTTCCCGGCTGACCACGTTAAATTGCATATGGCTTCCCTTTTGATCAAAATAAGCACGGATCAGCGCCACGAATTTTTCCAGCCCTTCCCGTCCGCTCAGCGCCGAAGGGTGGAATTTTTGGTTAAACAGCGTTCCGTTGGAAGCGATGAAATGATCCAGTCTCGCCACCGAGTTTGCCGCCGCCGTGGGACCGTTCACGTCCTTCCCCGCCGAAGGGGATACCCCGTCCGCCACCGGCGTCCCTGCCAGCCTTCCGTCCGGCGTCGCTCCCGTCTGCGCGCCCAGCGGTACATTGGCGGATACCGGGTAAAGCCCCGCCTGGAAAATCCCGCCCCTGGGATTCCGGTACTCCTGCAGCGGTCTCGTATAAGTATACGCCACATCCCTGGCAAATGCATCCACCTCCGGAATGTCGTTCCCGAACTTGGGAACTTCCGCAATCAGCTTTAGCAGCCGTTCCCCCTTCTCCTTCACCGCAGGCATTTCGGAGACTTCCATAACGGTCTTCATGATGACGGCGACCTCCTTCTCCCCGATTTCCTGCCCTGCTTCTTTTAATCCGGCGGCAATGCGTGCCGTCATATCGCCAATCATCTCTTTCGTCAGCCCTTTCCCGTAATTGGTCGCCAAGGCTTCCTTAAATTCCCGCAGCGTCGCTTTGTGCTCCTCAAACACAAGGGTTTTCACCGCATACAGGGAATCCGCCATATTCGCCACGCCAAATCCCTGCGGTCCGGTGAAATTATAGACCGCGCCGCCCTCCTGCACCGATTTTCCCCGTTTCATGCAATCGTCCACCATACAGGAAAGGAACGGCAGCGGACAGCGCTCGGCATGTGCCACATCGATGGCATTGTCCGCATTGACCAAAAGTCCGATCATGTAATTCATCTGTTCTTTATATGCATCGTAAAATTCCGTAAACTCCCGCATTTCCTCCACGGGCTTCGTTTTCACGCCCACCTGTACCCCCCGGTCCATGCCTTGGGAAAACACAAGCTCCAGGGGACGGCACATATTGAAAAACGCGGCGTCATGCCATCCTTCCGTCTTTCCCGCCTTTTGGGGTTCCACGCAGCCGATGATATTATATTCCCGCGCGTCCTTAAGCGTCAGTCCGCGGCTTACCAATGCCGGAATAATCACCTCGTCATTATAATAGGCAGGCAGACCCACCCCTGTCCGCGTCAGTTCCGCCGCCTTGATTAAAAATTCATGGGGCGAACCGTTCCATACGCGCACGGAAAAGGAAGGCTGGGGAAGCCGTACATGCATGGATGCCTGTATGCACATAAAAGACAGGTCGTTGGTCACATCCACCCCGTCCCCGTTCTGTCCCCCTGCAATTAAATTCTGGAACAGGCTGTACCCTGCAAACCCTTCTGCCGAAACCGCATCCCGGCATTTGTTCAAATCATTTAATTTTACCCAAATGCAGTCCATGAGTTCCTGGGCAAACTCCCTGCTTAACGTCCCCTCTTTCCGGTCTTTTTCGTAATACGGGTACATATACTGGTCAAAACGTCCGGGGGAAATGGAATGCCCGCTGGATTCCAACTGCAAAAGCTGCTGGATAAACCAAAAAGACTGGCAGGCTTCGTAAAAATTCCCCGCCCCTTTCGCCGGTACCCGCCTGCAGTTTCCGGCAATCCGCATCAACTCCGCCTTCCTGTCCGCATCCCGGCATTTTTCCGCCGTCTGCTCCGCAAGGCGCGCATAGCGGTTGGCGTAGGCGATGACCCCGTTGCAGCTTAAGATGACCGCCTGCAGGAAACGGGATTTCCTGGCATAATCCCCGTCCCCCGCGCGGCACTGCGCAAGCAGCCCTTCCGCCTCCGCGCGGATGCCTTCCATGCCGACGGCAAGTACTTTTTCATACTGCACCGTCACATGCCCCACGCCGTTGTAGAAATAATTACCGGGCGTAAACATGTTGTGCTCCATCGCCGTAAGCGTCTCCGGCGCCATATAGGACGTCGCCAGTTCGCTGGTGGTCTTCCCTTTCCAGTAGCGGTCCGCTTCCCGGATTTCCCGTTTTGCCTCCTCCGATATGTAAAAAGGGTCCGCACTGCGGGTCGCCACCGTGTCAAATTCCGCTTCCAGCCATTCATAGGAAAATTCCGGATACGTTTGGCAGCCCCTCGGCGCGATGGTACTGCTGCCCACCACCAGCTCATCCTCCCGGATGATAATGGGAATATGCTCCAAAATATGCACAAATGCCTTTGCCCTGCGGATAATGACGGGTTCCTGCTCCGTCGTCCGGTAAGACTCCGTAATCAATCTCGCCCTCGCCGATTCAATCTCCGGCATCCGGGCAAACAAATGGCTCACCAGCCGGTCAATCCGTTCCGTTTTCTTTATATCCGCAACCTCATATTGGTACAATCCCATAACGACTCCTTCCCGCGCTTTCCCCGCATTCCTTCCGTATCTTCTTTTTTGTCCTATTATAAACCTCCTGCGCCCCAAAGTCAATAAATACAACATGAATATTGTTGTTTTTATGTTGGTTTCGTGCTAATATAAGAACATGAAGTTTATTTTCAGGAGGTTTTGCATGAATTACCCTGCACCGGATACTTTCCGTAAACCAAATAAAATTCCCTTACGGCAATCCGCCTTTTTACTGGATGTCCATACCCACAGCATCGCCAGCGGACATTACACTTCGGACACGGTCACGGACATGGCGCGGTTTGCGGCATCCCGGGGCATAAAACTGCTGGGAATCAGCGAACACGGTCCCGCCCTGCCCCATGCCTGCACCCTCTCCTATTTCCGCGGACTGTCCCATGCCCCTTCCGTGCGCATGGGCATCCGTATCCTGTACGGCGCGGAAGTAAATATTTTGGATGCTTCCGGCAGCCTTGACCTGCCGGAAGACATCCGCGGGAAATTGGACTACTGTATTGCGGGTATCCATTCCCCCTGCTTCGGCGCGCCGCATAGCGCGGATTATACCGATGTCTACATCCGTGCCATGGTAAATCCCCACATCCATATCATTGCCCACCCGGACGATGCCAAGTATCCCGTGGATTACCGCCGCCTGACGGAAGCCGCCATGGACTGCCATGTCCTTTTGGAAATCAACAATGCTTCCCTGTCCCCGGACGGCTACCGGGGCGCGGCAAAAGAAAATGACCGTGCCATCCTGGAAACGTGCAAGAAGTACCGTTATCCGGTACTCCTTTCCAGCGACAGCCACGGTCACTCCGATATCGGTAATTTTAAATATGCCCTGGACCTTGTCCGCGAAACGGCTTTCCCTGCGGAACTCATCCTGAATACTTCGGCAGAACGTTTCTTACGGTTCCTGTAACGTCTCATCCCCCCGCTGCCGCCAGCAGCACCGGCACCGTAATTACGCAGAGCACCGTCGTTAAGATAATCGCCGCACTGCAGGTCGTCCCGTCAATTCCTTTCTGGTTTCCCAAAATCAGCGGCATATTCCCGATGGGCATCCCGAACATTACCATACAGACCCGGATTAACGCCGCGTCATCCGTTGCCAATTTCAATACCGGCAGCATAAGGAGCGGAAGCGCCAGCAGTTTCACCGCCGCAAACACATACAGCCGCGCCTGCCCGAATATCTTCCCCCACTCGGATTGCGCCAGCGTAAAGCCCACCGCCACCAACGCCATGGGCGAGGTCACGTTCCCCAAATAAGTCGCCGCGGTATCCACAAAGTCCGGCAGCCGAATGCCGAACAGAATCACCGCCATGGCGGCAAGGCCGGACACCGTCCCCGCATTCACCATCTCTTTTAACGTGGATAAGGAAAACTTCCCGTTCATCAGGGAAATTCCGTAAGTATAGAAAACAAGGGTATAAACCAGCATAAATTCCGTCACATATACGATATACTCCGCGCCCAGAATACTGCTTACCACCGGTATCCCGATAAACCCCAGGTTGGAAAAGACAAACATCATTTGGAAAATCTTCCGCTGCTCCCTGTCCTTATCAAAAAACGGCGACAAGACCATACCCACCGCAATAAAAAACAAAAACATACCCACCGCAATCAGCGCCACGACTCCCATCGTATCCAGCGAAACTTCCCCCACGGCATGAAGCGCGCCGGAAAACACCAAAAGCGGGTTGAACACATTCACGATCATCCTGGACATTTGGCCGTTGGTATGCGCATCCATCATCCCTTTTTTTGTCATGAAATAACCGGCGCCTATCATAATAAGCAATGCCAGCATTTGAAAAAACACGGTGAAAATTGTCATCTTTCCCTCCCCGGTTCCGGCTCTTTATCAGGAAACAGAATCTTTTCCAAAAGCTCCAAAAGTTTCGGCACGTCAATGGGCTTCGCAATATGCCCGTTCATGCCTGCCTCCATCGCCGCCTTCCTGTCCTCGTCAAAGGCATTTGCCGTCATGGCGATGATGGGAATACCGGCGGCATCCGGGTTGTTAAGTGCGCGGATTTGCTTCGTCGCCTCATACCCGTTCATAATCGGCATCTGGATATCCATCAGGATGACATCGTACTGTCCGGGCTGCGCCTGCCGCATCCTTTCCACCGCAACGGCACCGTCGTCCGCCACGTCAATGACAAAACCCGAAGGACGGAGGATTTCCACGGCAATCTCCTGGTTCAGCTCATTATCCTCCACCAATAACAGTTTCTTTCCTTCAAAGGATACCTCTCCCTGCGTTTGCGCGTTTTCCTCTCTCCGGCCGGGAAACGGCGACTCCAGGATTTCCCTGAGTTCCGAAAGGAAGATAGGTTTGGAACAAAATGCCGTAACGCCGGCCTCCCTTGCCTCCTGCTCAATATCCGCCCAGTCGTAAGCGGTCAGTATGATAATCGGCGTATTCTCGCCAATCATTCCGCGGATACGCCTCACCACTTCGATTCCGTTCATGTCCGGCATCAGCCAGTCTATGATATAAGCCGCGTATTCGTCATTCTGCTCCACCGCAAGTCTGGTGCGCAGTACCGCTTCCTTACCGGAAGTAGTCCAGTCCGGACGCATTCCGATGGCGGACAGCATCTTCGTCACGCTGGAACAGGTATGGAAGTCATCGTCCACCACCAGGGAACGCAATCCTTTTAACTGGGGAATGACCTCCTGCCGCTCCGGCCCGGTGCAGGTCTTAAACTGCAGCGATACGGTAAACGTACTTCCCTTCCCTTCCTCGCTGGCAACCGTAATCGTACCGCCCATCATATCCACGATATTTTTCGTAATTGCCATTCCAAGGCCGGTCCCCTGAATGCCGCTGACCGTGCTCGTCCGCTCCCGCTCAAAGGGTTCAAACACATGCTGCAAAAATTCGCTGCTCATACCGATTCCGGTATCCTTTACCTGAAACTCGTAAGACGCATACCCTTCGGGAGCCTTCTCTTTCTGCAGGATACGGACGCTGACCATCCCGCCGGGCATCGTGAATTTCATGGCATTGCTCAACAGGTTTAACAAAACCTGATTGAGCCTGAGTTTATCGCAAATGACATGCTCGTTCAGTACATCCGCAGTATCAATGTAAAACTCCAACTGCTTGGAAGCGATATCCGCCTGCACGATGGTCTTTAAATCATGCATAATTTCGGGAAGGGAAGTCTCCTTTTCCTCTATTTTCACTTTTCCGCTCTCAATACGGCTCATATCCAGCACATCGTTGATGAGACTGAGCAGATGGTTGCTGGATGTGGTAATCTTCGTCAGGTAAGCCTGCACCTGCTCCGTATTGTCAATATGGGCCGCCGCCAGGGACGTAAAGCCGATAATGGCATTCATGGGCGTGCGGATATCATGGGACATATTGTTTAAGAAGGTGGTTTTCGCCTTATTGGCATGCTGTGCCGCCGCCAGCGCATCCTGGAGGTCAATCTTCTGCTGTTCCAACTGTCCGGCAAGCCGCTTTTCCTCGTCAATATCAACGAGCAGCCCCACAAAAGTAACCGGTGAGCCATCCTCCCTTCGGGAGAGCCGGCCGGCGGCATGGAACCACCTCCATCCGCCATGTTTGGTATGCATCCGGCATTCCACGTTAAATGATTTTTTCCCCGTATAATCTTTTACGGTATCCCAGTATTCCTTCAACACCCTTTCCTTATCTTCCGTATGTAAAAGGTCCGTCCAGGATTCCATAATATCCGGAAACTCCTCCGTTTTCGGAAATTCTTCCATTTCCTGATATCCAAGCAGACTGCGGAACTTTTCGCTCCACGTACAGGAAACCGCCTGGGCATTCCGGTTAAACTCCATGCTCCACAGACCGGCCCCCATCGCCGCCTGGATATTTTCCATCGCCTCCTGCTCCCGCCCGATCTGCTCATAAGCGGACCGTATCCGGTCGCCGTCCGCCTTTTCCTGCGCCAAGAGAACTTCCGCATTCTTTTTGGATTGGCGGATCAGCAGAAAACATACCAAAACCATGGCAATTACCGTTATGGCAATCTGGATAATCCCCCTGCCCATCATATCGGAACTGATGGACTGGATCTGTTCGCTGATCACGCTGTCCTGAATCAGAATCGTCAGCATCCATTCCGTTCCCTCCACCGGAATATAACAAAGATCTTCCTTGGAGCCATGATGCCGGAAAGAAACCAGCCCTTCCTTTCCCTCTGCAAAATCGGCCTCCATCTGTTCCAACGTATATCCGTCCCCGAAATCCGCTTCCCTTAACGCCTTCAGAATATTGCTTCCACCGCGCAGATGCCCAAACGCATCGTTGGTCAGACTCTCTCCGTTCCTGTAATACAGATTGCAGAATGTTTCGTTATGGCTGGTCTGCAGCGTCAGGGAGCTTAACATCTCATCAATGTTAAGCTGGATGAAACAAACCTTAATCCGCGCCCCCCGGAAGAAAATATCCTCCACGGGGACCGCCAAAACCACCTGCTTTTTCGCACCGTAAAGGTTTGAAATACGGATAACGGGTTCCGTCAGTTCTTCCGAAAGAAAGCCGTACCGGCTCAGTCCCGACGTGGTACTGTGCTCCGTATAAACAATCCCGTTTTCATCCACCAGGGCAAATTTATCCACTCCGTATAATTTCTTAACCTTCCCCAAAAACTCCCGCAGCGTATCCTGTGATTCCAAATTGGAAGCATCCAGTATGTCCAGCGCATTTTCCATGTAGGCAAAATTATTTTTCAATTCCTCGGAAACGACCTGCGCCCTCCGTCCCGCCAATTCCTCCAAATAAAATTCACTGACCTTCTTCACCGCCTGGCTGGTCCCCGTCCTCGCGCCGCCGGATACCCAAACGGTAGTAAGTATCAGTATCCATGCGACAAGCATCCCGCCCCAAAGGGCATATTCAAATGTCTGCTTTTTCTGATCTTTCTTCATACTGTCTGCTTGTTTTTCCTGTTCCATTTCCGCTCCCATTCCCAAAACATGTTTGCAAATTCATTCCCGCAATGCCCAAACACGCCCTAATCCATTTCCCCGTACAATGTCCGAAGCAGCGCAGCCGCGCCGTCCTGGTAAATAATGGTCGTTGTTTCCTCCGTTTTCTCCGGATAAATCTCCCCCGGAAGATGTCCGTCCGCAATCTTTACCGCCACCTGCACCGTATCGAAACCGATGGAATAACAATCCTGGACCCCCAGGGCATAAATAATTCCGTCCCTAAGGTACTGCAGCGCCTCCTGGTCATGGTCCATCCCGACAATCAGCACTTCGCTTTCCCGGCCCGCTTCAATGACCGCCCTGGCGGCACCCACCGGATTGCTCATGTTACAGCAGACCATCCCTGCCAAATCGTCATAATCCTCCAAAAATTCTTTCGTAAATCCGTATGCCTTCTCCACCGTATCCTCGTCATAGGCAATCTCCACGATTTCCATTCCGGGATATTTTGCAATGACATCCTGCGCCCCAAGCGCCCTGTCCTCATGGCAGGGAGCGCCCTCCGTCCCGACCAAAATCGCCACTTTTCCCGCATACCCCATCTTTTCGCAAAGGGCTTCCGTCAGTTCCACACCGTCCCCGTAATTATGGGTATTACCCACATAGGCAATCCGGCTGCAACCGTCCTCCTTCGCGGCATCCGAACTGGAAAACGTCATGACTTTCTGCCCCTCTCCTATCAGACGGTTAATGACCGGCGTGATGACTTCCACATCCGCCACATCCACGCCGAGCACGTCAAATCCCCGTTCACAGGCGTCCTCCAGCCGTCCTGCCTGGTCTTGGGCGGATACGCTGTTTGGCGCCAGATACTCATAATTAATGGTAATCCCCATTTCCCCATACTGCTTTGCCGCGTCCTCCATCCCGAGCGCCACCGCATCCCACCAGGGATGGACCATTTTATATGTGAAATAAAAATTATATTCCTTTTTCATGGGCTCATACCCGTCCAGCTTATGGTCAAACCGGACGGCATCGGACGGACTTGGCGCATCCTCCGCGTCGCCCGCGTTTGCTTCTGCAGATACCGCTTCGTCCGGTTTTTCCCCGCACCCTGCCAGTCCGGCTGTGCAGATACCGCAAACCATTAACGGCAGCGCAAAAGCCATCCACCCATCCTGCCTGTTCCTTTGCCCTGCCCTATCTTCCTTCCTCCACTTGCACACGGCGTGAGTCTCCTCTCTTTCGTCTCTTTATCGGCAATTACCAAATATAACGCCATATGATGAAATCATATCATATTCCCTTTGGAATTTCCATGGTTTTCTGCCATAAGACCGGAAATCAAGTAACAGTTTTGCCTGAAATGGGGGGGTGTGGATGCGGACGCACGGACGGGGGTTTTTTGCGGGGGAGCGGCAGCGGGATTGTCTGTTCCGGATT
>CANTGP010000057.1 GCA_947653315.1 uncultured Lachnospiraceae bacterium | reverse complement strand
TTTATTTTTATTCCAATGCTTCATTCTTCGGCTTTCCCGCTAATCCGATTATATCACATGTCAAAGGGCAAACTTATTAAAACTTTGTAAAATGGTATTGACTTTTCTGAAATTTTCATTATAATAAAAACAGTAATCATTACTGATTTTGAAGGAGGCGGGAAATGGCACAGAAATACAGCAGGCAGCGGGAGCTGATTAAAGATTTTCTCTGCACGAGAAAAGACCACCCCACCGCCGATGTCGTATACATGAATGTCCGGCAGCAGTTTCCCAATATCAGTCTTGGTACCGTATACCGCAACCTCACCCTGCTTTCCGGCACGGGGGAAATCCAAAGGCTCCGTTTAGGGGACGGCGTGGACCATTTCGATGCCGATACTTCCCCCCATAACCATTTTGTCTGTACAAAATGCGGATGCGTACAGGATTTGGAGATGGAAAGCATCAGCCACATCGTGGAAACCGCAGGGGAACATTTTAACGGAAGGATTGACGGGCATGTCACCTATTTCTACGGAATATGCGGGGAATGCCGCAACATACCGGAAACACAGACAGCGGAAAGCTGACTAATAATAAACATTAAAAACATTAAAAGATAAGCGTTAGTAAAGATAAGTATTTGCCTGCAGTGCCGCATCCCTACATACAGCGGCGGGAACAGGCAGTTGCACCATAAAATACTTTATCATTTTATAAGCATTAAACTATCAAAAACCATCAAAAAGGAAAAGGAGAATGTAAAATGAAATTTGTATGTCAAGTATGTGGTTATGTTCACGAAGGAGATTCCGCACCGGAGAAATGCCCCCAGTGCAACGCACCCGCCGAGAAATTCACACAGCAGGCAGGCGAGAAGACATGGGCTGCCGAGCACGTAGTAGGCGTGGCACAGGGTGTCAGCGAAGACATTATGGCAGACTTAAGGGCAAACTTCAACGGCGAATGCACCGAAGTAGGTATGTACCTCGCCATGGCAAGGGTAGCACACAGGGAAGGTTATCCGGAAATCGGTCTTTACTGGGAAAAAGCTGCTTGGGAAGAAGCAGAACATGCCGCTAAATTTGCAGAGCTGTTAGGCGAAGTCGTTACCGATTCCACCAAGAAAAACCTCGAAATGAGGGTGGAAGCAGAGAACGGCGCTACCGCAGGCAAATTCGACCTTGCAAAAAGGGCAAAAGCTGCCAATTTGGATGCCATCCATGATACCGTGCATGAAATGGCAAGGGATGAGGCAAGACACGGCAAAGCATTTGAAGGACTTCTTAAGAGATACTTCGGCTAATCAAAACGCCGGGCTTTAAAGGATTATCGGGATTAAGGGAATGAACCGGAAATGGTTTGTTCCCTTATTATACCTATTATACCTTTAAACATCCAAAAGGAAGGCGGACACATGGCAATTTACTTAAATACAAATGCAGCATATAAAGACTTCCAAATGCTCCGTAACGACAAATATTTTGTCGATAAATCCGGTCTGATTGAAAAAGTAAGCGAGCGCATCCGCACCAAAAACCGGTATTTATGCGTCACAAAACCGCGACGTTTCGGAAAAACATCGGTGCTGAATATGCTTGGGGCATATTACGGAAAAGCATATCCCTCAGATGCCCTATTTCACCAATTGGATATTGGCAAAACCGAAAATTACAGAAAACACTTAAACCGGTATAACATCATCCGCTTTTCCCTGAATGAACTTCCGGATAAAGGAAACACATACTACGATTATACGGAACGGTTTAAGAGCATCCTAACCAATGATATCCTGGAATCCTATCCTTCCCTTGCCGACCGGGAATTCAATAGTCTGACTGATTTACTGGCTGCCACGGAAGACGAATTTATTTTTATCATTGATGAATGGGACTATATTTTCAGCCACGGTTTATATCAGGAACACCATAGTGATTTTCTTGAATACTTAAGGGGACTGCTAAAGGACCAGCCATATGTGGCGCTTGTTTACATGACCGGTGTTCTGCCCATGAAAAAATACAGCCCCGGTTCTGCTTTAAACATGTTCAAAGAATATACCATGCTGAGGGATCCTTATCTCGGGGAATATTTTGGTTTTACGCAAGAAGAAACTTCCTTACTCTGCCGGAAACAATCCAAACTGACAATGGATGAGATATCGGAATGGTACAATGGCTACACGACCATGAACGGAACAAAAATTTACAATCCCCGTTCGGTAGTATGCGCCCTTGAGGACGGCTATTGCCAAAGCTACTGGACAAAAACCGGCAAAATGGACGAGGTCCTTTTTTTCCTGAAATACAACATCGGCGAAGTCAGGAATGACGTTATTAAATTAGTAAATCATATTCCTGTCCGGATTGAAATACTGGACGAATATACCGCAGGACAGGAACCGCCTTCCAACCGGGAAGAAATCTATGCCGCCATGATCATATACGGCCTGTTGGGTTACCATGACGGAGTGTTGTCCATCCCAAACCGGGAATTAATGCTGGAATTCCAAAAAGCGCTAAAAGACGATGATTTCGGATATGTCGCGGAACTTGTCAGAAATTCCGAAGAAGTATTAAATGCCACACTGGATAAACGGGAAGAAACTGTTGAAGCCTATCTCCAAAACATCCATAACAGCGAAATCCCACTATTAAAATACAACGACGAAAACAGTCTGTCCTGCGTCGTAACGCTTGCCTATCTTTCGGCGAGGAACAAATATCACATTGAGCGGGAAGAAAAAAGCGGTAAAGGATTTGCGGACTTCATCTTTTATCCAAGAAAAAAGAACCTGCCGGGAATTATCATTGAATTAAAAATAAACAGTACACCGGAAGCAGCCATCCAACAGATTAAAGAAAAAGAATACGCTTCAAAACTGAAACAGAAAAATATCGGACACATCCTTATGGTAGGAATCAGTTACCAAAAAGATAAAAAGGAACACCTGTGCCGAATTGAAGATTGGGTATAAGATTTTGGCGGAAACGGCGGCATCCAAACACGCCGCCGTTTCCGCCGCTACCATTTATTCCTTCCTTAACATAGCCGCCATCCCGCGGACAGCCGCATAAAACACGCCCGCACATACCCAAATGATCCATGTGCTCTCCCACCTCATGGTATAGAAACTGACACCGAGGTATATGGCGGTAACCGTGCACCAATATACTTGTGCAAGTCTGCCGTTCCTTTTATTTTCCCGCTTTTTTTCGGCGGAATAATCCCCTTCCTCCAATAATTTCTGGTAGCTTCCCCATATCGTTCCCGACCAGACAAACAGAAAAACCCCCACAGCTACAAGAAACAGCAAAAAAGACACACAATAAAGCAATACCATATCCGCCGCGCCAAAAGCCGCTGCCACAAAAAGCGGAATACTGCTTACGATACATAACAGGACGCCCGTCACCGTACAATTCCTGTAAACCGGTTCAAACTCCCCTTTTTTCTTTTCCACTAACCCCGCAATTCCGTATTGCAGTGAAATACATTCTTTTTCCAAAAATTCAAACGGGGCAAGTTTCATGCCGCTGATGATGAATACGCCCACGGCGCCCGCCACAATCAATAACAGAAACGCTGTGCCGATTCCCCCTGCGGCATCTTCCGTTATCCGCCCGGAACCGTACTCCGAAATCCCGCCCAGCAATATGAGAAGGACCGGGGACAGAATGCAGGAAGACACTGCCGCCGCCACCTTCACGGATTCTTTTACCGTAAGGTCCATATACCGGTTGGCTTCTTCCAAAGAAACGCTCCGAACAGTCTCCTTTTCCCTGTCGGAACCATCCATCATATTCGTTTCCGGTTCTTCCATTTCGT
Source organism: uncultured Lachnospiraceae bacterium (assembly GCA_947653315.1). Classification (GTDB taxonomy): domain Bacteria; phylum Bacillota; class Clostridia; order Lachnospirales; family Lachnospiraceae; genus Kineothrix. Next base: position 7,762 of record CANTGP010000057.1, on the reverse strand, counting down.
CTTTTAATAAATAATCCGTGCTCACCCCGAATATGCTGCTGAGCTTCATCAGTTTATCCAAATCAGGAATGGATGCCGTACTCTCCCATTTGGAAACCGCCTGACGCGAGACATTGAGCTTCATCGCCAGTTCTTCCTGTGACCAACCGTTCTTTTTCCGTAACATGGTTATTTTTTCTGCTAAGATCATAATTCCCTCATTTCTGCGCCGCTTTCCGTGCGCTTTCTATTTTTCCGCGGTATATTTATCTTAGCGGATACCATGGTTACAGGCTACCAGCCACACCTTGAAATCCGTCAACCGGCAGTTGCACCCTGCTTTTTTACGGTAAATACCGCCGCATAGCAGCTATCTTTCGGCAAACAAATCATCCCGCGTGATATTGTTCAGCCATTTCCCGCTCCGGTAATGTTTAATCACCCAAGGCCATTTCACAAATTCATCGGTGCACAAAAGGAAATACACCCACATCACGGGCAGCCGGAACACAAATGCCGCCAAAAAACCAAGGGGAACGGCATACCCCCACATATCAATGGTATCGCAGATAAACCCGAACCGGCTGTCCCCTCCCGCACGGAATACCCCGGCAATCAGTGTGGTATTCACGGCAGCGCCCATCACATAATAGGTATTGATTAAGAGCATGTATTTCAAATAATGCATCGCCTGCTCCGACAGGGAAGCATACCGGAGCACCATAGGCGTTGCCGCCAAAATAATCACACCGCCAATGGCTCCCGTCGCCACGGTGAGCTTCATCAGTTTCCTTGCTCCCGACTTGGCTTCTTCCAATTTATTTTCACCGATGATATTGCCTAACAGGATGCCGCCCGCGCTCGCCATTCCGAAACACAGGATGGTCCCGAAATTCCGCACCACAATCACGAAGGAATTCGCTGCCACCACATCCGTGCCAAGATGCCCCAAAATCACCGAGTACATGGAGAATGCCACGCTCCAACTGATGTCATTCCCCAAAGCCGGCAGCGAAAGCCTTACAAAATCCCCAAACAGCGCTTTATTTTTGGAGAATAAATACCGGAAATCCAATTTAATATCCTTACTGAAAAAAGACACTCCGAAACACGCCAGTAATTCTATAAACCTTGAAAGGGAAGTGGCTATGGCGACCCCCGTCGCCCCCAGCTTCGGCGCGCCGAACAGCCCGAAAATAAATACCGCATTTAACATAATATTCAGGGAAAACGCCAGCACATTCATTGCCGTACTGACCATCACCCGCCCGATGCTCCTAAGCACTGCCAAATATACTTCCGTAATGCCCCAGCACAAATAGCATACGCTCATGCAGCGCAGATAAGATGCCCCTATGGCGACCAGTTCCCGGTCATTGGTAAAGATGCGCATCATCCCTTCCGGCGCCAGCAGGGCAATCCCGGAAAACAGCAGGGAAATCAACAGGGAAAAACGCAGCGCGATTCCTTCCACCACCTGGATTGCCTGCATATCCCCCTTTCCGTAATACTGTGCACAGAGCATGGTCGCGCCGGTACCCAGCCCGTAAAATACCATAAACAGCACGGAAGCATACTGCGCTGCCAGCGATACCGCCGATATGGAAGACTGCCCCACATAATTTAACATCACCACGTCCGCGGAGCTGACCGCCGCGCTTAACAAATTCTGCACGACAATCGGCAGCACCAGCTTAAAGATATGTTTATAAAAAGCATCGTCCTTTGCCTTCCGCATCCATTCCAATGTTTCTTTCATTTCTTCCTCCTGTAAGACGGATTGATTACTTCCGTCCATTATACCGTAATATCTTTCCGTTTGTCCAGCATAAGGATTTTGCTAATTACTAATTACCAATTACCATAACCCGGTTGACTGCCGGTAAATAGTTGGATAAAATAGGAAAGAGGGCCGCCTGTCCGCACGGAAAACGGAAAGGCAAAATGATGGAGGGAGAAGAACCACATATGAAGAACTGGAAATTAAGCAGGAAAATCACGCTGGGCATTATGCTGATTGTAATTTTATGTATGGGCTTATTGTATGCCACGGCAAGCAGGACATTAAAAAGCATCATGCAACAGTCCGAACGCAGCCATATGGACGATATCCTGGAAGCCGAAACAAGCCTGATTAATGAATATGTAACCAGACAGGAGGATTTATTGGTTGCATACAGTAAAACCCCGGTTATCCGGGAACTTCTAAAAAACACGGACAATTCCGAAAAACTTAAACTCGCCCAATCTTACACGGAATATTATTATAAAGGGCTTCGGAATTGGGAAGGCATTTATGTCTGCGACTGGAACACACGCTGTCTCGTGCATTCCGATGCGGGCGTGGCAGGCATTACGCTCAGGGAAGGGGAATCCCGGACAGCCCTGCAGAATTCCATGACATCGGGAAACGGATTATACAATGCAGGCATCATCGTATCCCCGGTATCCGGAAAACTCATCCTGTCCATGTACTGTCCGGTATATGATACGGACGGAACTACCATTCTCGGTTACGTTGGGGGCGGTCCTTTGGTTGACGACCTTGAACCGATCCTGAACGAACTGCGGAACCGGGAAGATACGGAACAGTATTATATGATTAATATAGAAACCGGTATGTACATTTTTGCCAATGACCGGTCATTAATTGCCACCGAAATCCGGGATGAAATGCTGTTAACCATTATGGACCATATCCGGACGGGCGAAAACACCGGTGAAATTACTTATAAAGATAAAGACGGAAACGGAAGCCTGTTTGCCAACTACCAATACATTCCCGCACATGGCTGGGCGGTGATTTCCTTTGACAGCGAAAAGAACATTTATCATGATGCCAGCAAAAATATGCTTATTTTAGGGGAAATATGCATGATCTTCGTACTGGTAATCAGTGTGCTGGCGTTCCTCATGATCCATGCCAGCTTAAAACCCCTGTATTCCGTCGAAAAATCCATTATACAACTCAGCAATCTGGAACTCCGGGAAAACGATATCTTAACTCCCTGGATCGGTACCAAAAGCGAAATCGGAAAGATTGCAACGGCAGTTAACTCCTTATACGGTGTACTCGGGGAAATCGTTGCCACACTGTCCACATGTTCCTCCTCCCTGAATGAATCCGCCGTGGCAATGAAGGATTCTTCGGATATCCTGATTTCCTGCGTTACCGACACCTCCCAGGCCACCGCTCTTTTTGCGGAACACGCGGAGGACATTAACGGTACGATTGTCAGGGTTGACCAGGAAATTACCCAAATGGAACAGGTGGTTTCCGGGGTTGAAGAACAAATCAGACAGGGAAACCAGCATAGCAGCCAATTACTGGAGCAGGTAAAACAAATGCAGCAATTGGCAGATAACACCATGAAAAACACCAGCCGGCAGATTGCGGAAAACCAAAGGACTGCGGAAAAAGCCATGGAGGAACTTCAAACGCTGATGCGGATTGATGAAATGGCTTCCCAGATTTTGGATATTACCAGCCAAACCAACCTGTTATCCCTGAACGCATCCATTGAAGCCGCAAGGGCCGGGGAAGCCGGACGGGGCTTTGCGGTAGTTGCCGGGGAAATCAGCAACTTGGCAGGCAGTTCTTCCAAGACCGCAACCCAAATCCAGTCCATCTGCAATGAAACAAAGAACAACATTGCCCATGTACAGACATGTTTTGACCAAATTATTTCATTCCTGAAAAACGATGTCCAAACACAGTTCACGGAATTTGCCAATGCCACGAACGATTACTACCAATCCATCCGGGACATACAGCAAATCATTTCGGATATCGCGGAATCCTCAGGCATATTCCTTGACACGGTACAAAACATCCAAACGCAGATCCGGGATGTATCCGACGTACCGGAAACAAGGAAAATCAACAGCCGGGAAGTTCTGGAGAAAGCAAACCTGACCGAAGAAACCACCAAATCCATGACCGTAATTGCAAGCCAAAACAAGGAAAATGCCAACGCAATCAGCGGAATTTTGGAACGTTTTACTTAACCTTGGGGCATATTTAAAAGACGGGAAACATCTGTTTCCCGTCTTTTTATGCACACGGGCACCCCAAGGAAGATGCCGGCAAAGCTGGCGGGTGCCCGGCGCGCGAGTAGGGGAAAGGCTTTCCCCCTACTCGATTGCATACTATTAAACAGTCTGGTATTTCCCGATATAAACCGGGAATGTATCCGTACCTTTCATTTCCTTCCCTGCGGAAATCGTCACGTTCTTATCGGTAATCAGGTATTCGGCATCCGCCCCCGCTTCCACCACGGTATCCTGCATCAGGATACAGTTCTTAACCTTTGCACCTTTCGCTATCTTAACGCCACGGAACAGAATGCTGTTTTCCACTTCACCCTCGATGATACATCCGTCAGCCGCCATAACATTTTGGACTTTCGCACCGTCAATATACCTTGTGGGATTATCGTCGCGGATTTTCGTATAAATCGGAGAGCCCGCAAAAAGGGCATCCAAATTATAATCATCCAGCAATTTCATATTTTCGTCATAATAGGTCTTCATGTCACAGATACGCGCCGCATAGCCTTCATATTTGTAAGCCTGCACGTTCAGTTTATTCAGTCTGGGCATCAGGACATCCCTTTCGAAATACTCCATGCCATGGACAAATGCCGTATTGACCAAATCAATTAACAGTTCACGGTCCACCATGAAAATGTTCATGGAAAAATTCTGTACGCCGGATTCCCTGGAATTCACAAACATCCTCGTTACCCTTCCGTTTTCCAGGTTAAAGGTATAGTAAAATCCTTTATCGTTCGCCGTGGATTTCAAGAAACTCTCAGGCAATTCCTGTTCGTTGTAAACAACGGTAACATCCGCGCCGCTCTCTATATGTGCCTTAAGCATCTTATTAAAATCGAAGTTCACTACAACGTTGGTATCCGCCATCACCACGTATTTTTCCTTTTGGTCCCTCAGGAAATCCAAGATGCCTGCCAAAGCCCCTACACGCCCGACAAAAGGTTTGGAAGTTTTCTCCACGTAGGGCGGGAAAATATGAAGACCGCCGTTTTTGCGTACCAAATCCCACTCACGGCCGGAATCCAAATGATCCATCAGGGAATGGTAATTGTTATTTACCATCACGGACACGTTGTCAATGCCGCAGTTCGCCATACTGGATAAAATAAAGTCTATGAGACGGTAACGCGCACAGAACGGGATGGACGCCATCAAACGCACATTCACCAGTTCCGGAACCAGCGCATCATAACTGTTAGGGAATATAATACCAAGTGCACTCGTGTTTGAATTTACCATTGTTCTCCACCGCCTTCCACATTATTATTCACCATGGCATTGGGGCCAATCTTCGCATTGTCGCCGATGATAATCCCATCGCCGATGGTCGCCACACCTTTTTCCTCATCGGTAGGCATCGCACCTACGACCGCGTTCTCGCCGATGGTAACGTTTTCCGCCACAATACAGTGTTTTACCACGGCCCCCGCCTTAACGACGGTTCCGCCCATGATAACCGCATCCTCGATGACTGCGCCTTTTTCCACCCGGACGCCTGCAAAAAGGATGGAATGCTTTACCGCACCCTTAATCCGGCATCCGTCGGTAATCATGGAATTTTCCACCGTAGCGCCCGCGCTGATCTTATGCCCGGTCATACCGCTGTTCCGGCTGTATATCTTCCAGTCCTCATCAAACAGGTTAATACCGCTGTGCTCCGGATCCAGCACTTCCATATTCGCTTCCCACAGGGATGAAATGGTTCCGACGTCCTTCCAGTACCCGTTAAAATGATAAGCATACATCCTGCGCTGATCCCTGAGCAGGTTCGGGATAATGTTGTTTCCGAAGTCATTTTCCGAATTGGGGTCCGCTTCGTCTTCTTCCAAATATTTCCGAAGGATATCCCAGTTAAAGATATAAATACCCATGGAAGCCAGATTCGACTTCGGCGTCTTCGGTTTCTCCTGGAACTCTGTAATCTTGTCGTTTTCATCCGCTACCATCAAACCGAAACGGGAAGCCTCCTCCCACGGTACTTCCATTACCGCCACGCTGAATTCCGCATCCTTCTCCTTATGGAATTTCAGGAAATCACTGTAATCCTGTTTGCAGATTTGGTCGCCGGAAAGAATAATGACATATTTCGGGTCATACCTCTCGATAAAGGAAATATTCTGGTAAATCGCATTTGCCGTACCCTTATACCAATCCGACCCGCTCGCCTTCTGATAAGGCGGCAGAACATGTACACCCCCGTACAAACGGTCCAAATCCCACGGCTGGCCGTTTCCTATGTACTCATTCAATACTAACGGCTGGTACTGCGTCAGGATTCCGACCGTATCGATTCCCGAATTTACGCAGTTGGACAGCGGAAAGTCAATAATACGGTATTTTCCGCCAAACGGAACTGCCGGTTTTGCAAGTTTCTCTGTCAAAGCATACAGGCGGGAACCCTGTCCGCCGGCAAGAAGCATTGCAATCATTTCTTTTGCCATAATGCACCTCCTAATTGATTACCTCTCTCATTCCTTTGCTGCCGGCCGGGGTAAACCGTCCCCATCCCCGGCACCATGCAATATGTTAATTTTATCACAATTTGGCAAACAAGAAAAGAGGTAAGAAACAATTTTCTGCCTATTTATCATATCCCGCATTTTTTAACTGTCAATATTTTATTGCTTCATAACCGCCTTACTCCTGCACCAACACAACAAATCCATAGTTTGCCCTGCCGTTCTCCCACACACCCGTGATATCATACACATACCCTCCGGTTACGCCGGAAAGCACCCATTGCCCGTCTTTCTTCTTCACGTTAATTTTTTCCCCTTCCGGGTATTCCCGCGCTTTCCCCAACAGGGAAGCGTCATACCGGACTGCTTCCACATCTTCCGGCTCCGCAGAAAAATAAAGCGTCAATTCCAAAGAATCCTTTGTCTTAATATCCGCCAGTTCTTTCCCGATTTTCCAATCCAGCACATGGACGGAATCCGCCACTACCGCAGTGCTCAACCCATCCTTGTCCGTATAAACCCATTCGTATCCGCCCCGGTTCACCATAACGGCAACATCCGCCAAATCCGTGGTATACCCTACATTCAGGGAAGGCGGCTCCGACGGATCCGGCTCCTGGTAAATCTCATCCACAATATCCTGGTAAGCATCCGCATCCGAAGGCTTTCCTTCCTCTGCCACCTTCATCTTCGTAATGCCAGGATACTGACCCGGATAGGATTCCAGCATCATTCCGTTGCCGTATATTTCCACTACGTTTCCTTTTACTAACTGCTCCTTCGTAATCTTATTTCCGTTTATGTCGTAAATTTCCTCCGGAAATGTTGCCACGAATACCCCCGCCTGCTCCCCAACGAAAATATGCGCTCCTTCCCCATACGGGACATATACCGCCGTTATCGGTTCCTCCCCGTCCGCTTCATGGATTCCGTCGGCTCCGTCCATGTCCTTTGTGTCACCTGTACCGTCCTGCCTTCCGTCCTTTTGCGGGGCATCGTTCTGTGCCGTGTCATCCCCCTGTGCCCCGTTCCCCGCTGCCGCGAATGCCACCACTATCACTGCCGCCAATAAAATTACCCCGCCGATACCAATAATGCTGCCTTTTTTCCAAGTTAATCCTTTCGCATTTTTTCTTTCCATAATATTCCTCCCGCATTCTTATTTTTCCGTTTCTGCCGTTATACTGCCGACTTTTATCCGATTAATATTTCTTTATTTTCTTTTTATTATCATTTATTATAACAGAGTATTGCCGCCTTTTTCCTAA
>CANTGP010000056.1 GCA_947653315.1 uncultured Lachnospiraceae bacterium | reverse complement strand
ATCCAGGTAAAGCCGGAAAGAAGACGAAACATTGGAAACCTGGGGACGGAAATCGGCATATGCCTCAGGGGAGGGATTTTCTTCGTTTACTTTTACTTTTAAGATAATATTGTCGCCCGGACGGACCCACTGACCGTTTTTGTCAAGGGTAATGTCTTCAATGACGGGCGCTTTGGTATCGTCAAGGTATCCTGCCGGGTCCACCGTGTAGTACCACGGGAATTCTGCCGTATCCCATTCGTCCCAAAAATCGGACAGAACAGTTTGGTTCCCGTTTTGGTCGGACAGTTTCAGGGAACTAAGTTCCCATTTTGTGGGGAAGGTATCCTGCGTGATGCTGATTTCCCCGATGTATTCCATGGTGGATGGCTCCAACTCCAGACTGGTTTCAAAAGAATAAGTGTCTTGGGAATCCGGATAAAAGGTGACCCACATCCATGTGGAAGGGTTTTCTTCCGTTACTTTTATCTTTATGGTAACGGTATCCCCCGCTTTTACAAGTTGGCCGTTTTTGTCGATGGTAATACTTTGGATAACGGGTTTTGTCAAATCATACCCGCCATTGTTTACGGTAAACGCCAAGTCTGTGTCCGGCGCTATTTCATTTGGATAGAAAAAATGAGCGTTATCCTGCGTATAAACAATTATTTGGGTCAAATCCCATTCTCCCGGATAGGTATTGGCAGTAACGGTATAGGTACCGGTCATTGTCCGGGTGTCCGCATCGTAAGCCATGGCAAGATCCTGCAGTTTCCTGGAATTGCCGCGTGCCGTCAGACGCATCTCGATTCCTTTTACCGTTATGTGTTCTTCACAGTCCAATTGGGCGGTGTAGGTGACGGTATCGCCGATTCCGGCTTTTCCGTCTCCGCCGGAAGAAGTGGTCTGTATTTGCAGACCGGAAAGGGATACGGCTTCTTCCACGCGTTCATATTGGTAGGTAAAGGGGCAGCGGTATTCGTCTGTATCCCGGGTGGACAAATCGATATAGTTGCCTGCATTGTCCTCAACCCAAAGGTGGGAAACATAATAGTCCTTCTTGTCATAACCTAAGTCACGGCAGGGAAGTGTTCCCGTATACAGATTGCCTCCGCTGTGATTTAAAGTAACGGAATTGACGCCGGAAAAGCCGGTTCCAAGAGTAACCGTAATGGTTTTGATTCCGCTTTCGGCATCGTATGCCGACATCTTAAAATGCAGGGTATCATATTGGCTGAGGGTCTGTCCGCTTTCTTCCAGTTCGAAGCTCTCGATGACCGGCGGGGTAATGTCATAGGAAGCCGCCCTGGGCGGATTGGAGCCGGTTAAGGATGCCGGACGGTTGGCGGAAACCGTGGTTTCCCCGTAGGCTGCCGCATATTCCGTCTCCGGTGTATTGCCGTCCGGCTGTGCCGCCGTCCCCTGCATCGGAAATACCGACACTGCGGCGACGGATACTGCCAATAATATGCCCGTTATCTTTTTGCGGAATTTTTTCATTTCTGTTTCCTCCTTCCGAATAAAACTTTTAAGATTCCCCCCGCGGGCAAAACTGCCGCGCGGGTCAATCCCCCGTTGCCTGCAGGGGGGTTGATGGTTTTGATGCTGCCGCCTGTGTCCCGGTCAGCAGGGCATGGACTAAAAGCCTGCGGTCTTCCCGGTCGCTGTAACAGGTGGACAGGGTCAGGATTTTTGCCCCTTCCGGTATCCGTATTTCTTCCCTGAAATTCCCTTCGCATTGTTCCACATCCCCAAGATACTTTCGGAGTCCGGTATCCCGGGTGAAATCGTATTCGTAGGGCAGGAGTGCGTCGGAGAAATCGGTTGCGGCAAAAATCTCATAGATCAGCGTCCGGTCCGGCGTATAAATTATCACCTGCGTGTTTTCACGGAAGAAATCCGGGTCGGTAAAGGAATGGAGACCGCTGAACATTGTGCCGTTTTTCATGTTATGCCCGTACAGGACGGTGACGGGGTCCGAAAAATCCGGGCGGTTGACGGGCTGGGAGTAAATGGCGCCCGGCAGCCCTTCCGCCAAGTCCGCCGTATGGTCGAGGTAATAATTATCATAAAGGTCTTCCGTACCGCTTTTTTGTAAAACGGGATAATCAATGGCCGTTCCGGGAACGGTAATCCATGCATAAATATCCGGGTTTTGTGCGGTCAGCAGAGCGAAATCGACCGTTGTCCTGCCGGATTCATCCGTTTGTTTTACCGTTTCGGTTCCGGCAGTCGGAGACTGAACGGCATCCGTAACGGCGGCGTCTGTGGTTTGTTCCGTATACTCCGTGTTCCCTGCCTTCCCGGCGTGAAATCCCGCGAAGGAGACGGCAGCGCCGAAGGCAAGGAGGAGAAGGGCAGTCAGGATTCTCTTTTTTTCGAATTTCATCATTGGTTATTCTCCTGTTTTCGGACTCTTTGGCCTTCCGGTATCCGTGCCGGGACCGTTTGTATTACCGTTGTTTCCGGCGGGGGACGTTTCCCGGAGAGCGTTGTTTTGGTTTCCGTTTTGACCGCTGATTTGATTTTCCGGACGGTCGTCTCCCCGGTCTTCGTTGCTGCCGCCGTTGCCGTCGTCTCCTGCAGGCGCACGGTCGATGATGATTACGTAATCGGAGGCATGGGAGAAGGAAAGGCTGACCGTGCCGTCCGCCCCGATTTCCCCTGCATTGCGGAAAACCAGTTTCCCGGAACTGTCATAGTAATATAAATTCCCGGTGGCGCCGGCGTGTCCGCTGCCGAGGTTTAAGGTAAGGTCCGCCCGGAATCCGAAGTCTCCGTTGTGCGTCAGGGATAATTGGGTGGAGGGTTTTCCTTCCGCAAGGGAATCCACAAGGCCGGGCGGAATGGCGTCCGTACCTACGGTTACTTCCAAATCAATATCCTTAAGGGTGGAAGCAATGACGTCGGTGCCGCCGATGGACCAGCGGTAGACGCCCATGTCGAGGACGATGTTTATTTCCTTCCCCTGAATGGCTTCCAGCACTTCTTTCGGCACGACCGTTGCCTTACGCATGTCCACGCGGATGCTTCCGCCGCTTTCCGTATGGTTGATTTCGTCTATGATTCTGTCAATTTCGCTTTCGGACGGCTTTTCCCCCGAAGGTTTGTCCGTCGTGCCGTCCTTCGGTTTGGCATCCGCCGCAAGGAATTCCCTGTCCGCGGTAATGGTTACGGTTTCCCCCGCCGTATGCCCCTCCCATAAAATGCCGGTGTATTTATCGCTTTCCGTGGGCAGCGTAAAGGAGGAACCTTTTGGCACGACGACGTATTGGCAGGAGCCGTCCGGGTATTTTAAGATGATGGTGCAGTTATAGTATACTGCCAGGAAGCTGACTTTTTTGTATCTTCCCAGGTCGGTTTCCGTGCCGCCGGTCCATTCCTGCAGCAGCAGGCCCTTCAGGTGTTTTACGTTTTTAAAGGCGTCCGTGGCTTCCCCTTGGATGGCGGCATCGGAAAGGTTTTCCCCGTCCATGAGCATCAGCCCGCCGCCGCAGGCGAGCGCCCCGTCTTCCCCGCGGTAGGTATAGGAGATGTCCACCGTGGTCTTCCCCCGGTATACGGCGGTGACATACAGGTCCGTCATCGGCCGGGACAGTACGTCTTCCCCGGTGGTATCCGTCAGAACCCATGTTTCAAATTCCATTGCTTCCGTGCCCGCGTTTCCGGTTGTTTCCGGTGCGGCCAGGGCTGCCAGCGCTTCCTTTACGGCGGTTCCTTTTTCATAGGATGCCGGGATGACTGCGGATTTTTCTCTGCCGTTTTCATCCAGGTACCTGGTGTGCCATGCGACCTGGCAGTTGTTGTATTCGGCCTGTACGCAGAGGGACGCGAGTTCCCCGACCTGTGTGTTTTCATCCGTCCCGGCTTTTAATTGATAACCGGAAAAGCCGTCTGTCATGGCATCTTCCGGCAGCGGGAGGGCATCCAGCACTTCCCGGTATGTGGATTCTTTGCCGGTGAACTGCGGGATGACTGCGGTTTTTATTCCGTTGTCCTTTGTCATGTAGGTCAGCATTATATTGGCGCAGCCTTTGTCATAGGTGGCGCGTAAATCATAGAAGATGTCGCCCGTACCGTTAAATAACAGGATGGTGTCTTCCTTGATAATCTGTGTAGGTCCATAGAAGTTTGTCCATGTGGCGGTTACTCCTTCGATGGGCTGCGGCAGGGATACGCCGAGGTCTTTTAACGAGTTCCTTCTTCCCACATTTTCCACGGTCCGGAAGGGAATTACCCAGCCGTATTGGTAACTGCCGTCCTCCTGGAGCGCCAATCCGTAAAAAGTGAACGTGACATTTTTCATGTCTTCCCGGTAGGTGTCCCCGGATTTTACCCGGTAATACCAAGGGTAGGTACTTGCAAAGTCCTCCCGGTAGGATGTGAGGGAAGCCTTGTTTCCGCTTTGGTCGGCCAAAGACAAATCCGTGAGTGTCCATTCACAGGGATAGGTATCGTCGGATATGGTAAGACTGCCCGTATATTCCCCGGTACCGGCATTGTAACGTAAAACCATGTCGGAAGTACCGGAAACATTTGCAGCCTGGGGGCGGAACGTGGCACGGGCAAAGTCCGCGGGATTTTCTTCCGTCACTTTTACGGTCATGGTGACGGTATCGCCCGGTTGGAGCCATTGTCCGTTTTTGTCAATGGTAATGGATTCAATGACGGGAGCTGCCGTATCTGTCAGCTCTGTATATCCTTCCGGGTCTACCGTGAAAGACCATGGATTATTTGTGGCGAAATCCTCCGAAAAATCGGACAGTTGTGTGCTGTTTCCGTTTTGGTCGGAAAGATAGATGCGGGTCAGGTTCCATTTGGCAGGGTAGGTGGTTTGCGTGATGGTTATGGTTCCGGTGTATTCCATGGTGGTTTCGTCTAACTCCAGACTGGCATTATAACCATGATCTTCCGGGGTTTCTGCGGTAAATATTGCATTCATCCAGTTGGAGGGATTTTTTTCTTCCACTTTTATTTTCAGCGTAAGGGTATCCCCGGCTTTTACCGTCTGCCCGTTTTTGTCCAAGGTGATGCTTTTGATGACGGGCGGTTGGAAATCGTATTCGTTATGGCTGACAGTAAAAGATAAGTCGTTATCCGGTTCAATTTGCGCAGGGGAAAAGCTATGCGGGGTGCCCTGTAACGCATAGAACTGGATTTGTGTCAGATTCCATTGTGCCGGATAAGTATCGGCGGTAATGGTATAAGTGCCGGTTACCGTTTGGGTATCGGCATGGTAGGCTATATCCACAAGTTGTACTTTCCACATGTCGTTTTTCGGCGTTTCGAGACGCATGAGGGCATTTTCCTTAAGCTCCATTCCTTCGCAGTCCACATGTGCCGTATAGGTTACGGTATCGCCAATTCCCAAAGTGCCGTCTGCGTTGGATGTGTTCTTTTGTATTTGGAAACCGGAGACGGACAGCGTTCCCTGGTTTTTAAGGGAAAAGGTGTAAAGATACGCATACCTGTCTTCGGTCAAAATAGGCGCTTCCGTATAATTGTTTGCATAATCCTCTACCAAAATCCGGGAAATGTAGTAATCTCCATCGTAACCCAAAAAGTCATTACAGGAAATGGTTCCTGTATAAAAGTTTCCTCCGCTGTTTTTTAAAGTGACAGAACGGGAATAAGCATAGGAATCATGATTGACGGAAACCGTAACGGATTTAATGCCGCTTTCCGCATCATATGCCGACATCCTGAAGTGGAGGGTATCGTGCTGGCTTAAGGTTTGTCCGTTTTCCTCCAGTTCAAAGCTCTCGATAACCGGTTGGTTGATGTCATAAGAAGCCGCCATGGGCAGGGAACTGCCGGTTACGGCTGCCGGCAGATTGGCGGAAACCGTGTTGAACCCGCCCGCCGTTGTATCTGCGGTATGCCGCACTTCCTCCGGTATGGTGCCATTGGCTTTCGCCATTCCTGACGGCATCGGAAATACCGTTGCCGCAGTGACGGACGCTGCCAGTATCATTCCCAATCGTTTTTTCCAGGATTTTTTCATCCATGTTTCCTCCTTTACATAAATGAATCATTGGCGCATGAAGTTGTGTGCCTGTGTATCATTTGGCAGGGAAGGCATCTTCCCTACTCATGCGCCGGGCACCCGCCAGCTTCGCTGGCATCTTCCTTGGGGCGCCCGTGTACAATCGAGTAGGGGAAGGTTTTTCTCCCCTACTCGCCGCGCGCCCCGTGCGCCGCCTTGGCGGCATATTCCTCTGCACGGGGCTGTGCATAAAAAAACAGGTGCGGAAGAAACCGCACCTGTTTCCAGTGCCAAAATTCCCCCCTTTCTATTCAATTTATGTTATTTCATGTTTTAAAGATTAAATAATAAGAACAAGAACGAATGTATATATTCTGATTATATCTTTATTTAAGAAAAAAGGAAATAGTTTCCAATATATTTTTACAAATTTCATAACAGTTCCGTCTGAATGTTGAGTTGGGCAGAGTAAAAAAATAAAGAGGCGCGTTATGATTCGGCATTACTTTTTTACCCAGCCCGTGTGTGGGTTTTTTTAGTGGCCGTCAGTAGCACAACATTCAGGTTGAACCGTTACCTAATTTCCGTGAGCGAAAAACGGTAAGCGGTATTAACTTAGGGCGGAAAACGGCCGAAATGTATAATAAGATTGGATTTACTTAAAAAATCCGTTGTCAGTTCCGTACAGGCACAGTGAAAAGCCGCGGGCAATACAAGCAGTAAGCGGTGCAAAGCCGCAAGGAAAGGCAAAACGTTCGGACGGGAAAAGGAGGATATGGTATTGGAAACATTATTCGGATATGCGGACAGATATTTGGAAAAAAGCAGTTGGAAGGACCTTGCGCTCATTAAATTTTGTCTGTTTGCCATAGGCATTATGGTTGGCATACGGATACCGGAAAAAGGAAGGGGACATGTGGGGAGGATTGCAGCCTTTGTGTTTGCCGTAACGTATGTTCCTTTGATGGTAAAATTTTTCGGAGTCATATCGGAAGCGGAAAAAGAGCGTTAGGGCGGAAAACAGGGAGGATGCAGGAAGTGGGCGTTTACGGAATCGGAAATCATGGACAAAACAGCATGTATGGGAATATCCTTGGGGATGTACCAACATCCGGGAAGAAGGAAACGGCAGGAAAGGCGGAAGCGGGACATGCGGGAAGCATGAAATTTATGGACCGGGTGGAAAAAGGTGAGTGTGTGAATCTCCTGAAAGAATGCCGGGACGGTGTGACCGTGGAAGTATCCGGGGCCGGGATGGAAGAATTAAAGAAAATGGCGGAAATAAAAAACGAAAATCCCGGAATGTGCATACTGAGTGGGGAAGAAAAGCTGGAGCTTTTAAAGAAGGAGCTAAAACCGGCACAAAGACTGCACCGCATTATTCCAAACATTCAGACAAACGATAAGCTGGAAAAGAGCCTGAAAGGGGCGGGGCGCAATACCGTGGAGGCGGCGTATACCATTATTGAAAAGAATTTCCTTCCCCACAATATCGGTTCCATGACGGAACAGGAGAGACGGGAACTCATTGCGGTAGGGCTGGAACAGGCACAGTACCTTGCAGGAGGTATGGATGCCGGTAAGGCAGAACTGTTTATGGATGCCATGACTACCATTGCAAAATACGGTGTCAACGGGAAAACAGATACCTTGGGCAATGTGAAATATGATATCCGTTGGGGCGCCATGGCCGGTGCGCCGGATGATTACATAAGCACGGGGGAGATGATGCGCAGGCTGGCGCCGGAGCAGTACAAAACTTATTCGGCAATGCTGGAAGAAGGGTTTGCAAAGAAGGACGACAGGCTTGTGGGGGATGCGTTAAAGCATTTGATCGGCTGGGAAACGGAATCCTACCAGAAAAATCCGGAACCGTTTGAGGAAGAAAAGAAGAAGCAGGCAGAATGGAAGAAAGGTGTGGATAACACAAAAATAGAGAGCGCATACCGTAATACGGATAAAACGGATATCGGGTTTTTCACGGACAGCATCATGGGGCAGAGCCGTTTTTTGAACCGGGATTTCCTGTTGCGGAACCTGCAGGAATTTGCGGATATTTTGGCGGGCGGGGATGATTTTCCCTGGAAATGGCAGTAAAATTCCTGTTATCCGGCGGCGGAAGCGGGAAGCGTATTTTGGTTTGGAACGCGTTTGGTTTGTACAATTTAAGAAAGCGGAAGCGGCTCGGGAAAGCATGGCGCCTTTCCTGAACCGCTTTTTTATGCACAGCCCCGTGCAGAGGAATATGCCGCCAAGGCGGCGCACGGGGCGCGCGGCGAGTAGGGAAGATGCCTTCCCTACTCGATTGCACACGGGCACCCCAAGGAAGATGCCAGCGAAGCTGGCGGGTGTCCGGCGTGGCGCGCGAAAAGTGCGTATAAATATTTTGCGGCTGAAAGTTTTTCCGGTCTGCGGTTGTCTAATGAGTGTAAGACCGCAGAAGCGGGATTCGGTAAAAAGTGTTTAAGTCGGCTGCCGGCGCCGACGTAAAAGACGGATGGAACAAAAAAGCCAAAGACCCTACCATAAGCAGTCACTTGGTCCGTTGCCTGCGGGAATAATGGAAGGGTAAAAACTTTACCGCGAAAGGAGATAAAACAGGTGGAATATCTGGTAAAGAGGGCTAAGGGAGGTGATGCCGAGGCCTTCATAGAGCTGATGGAGCAGAATAAGCAAAGTATGTACAGGGTTGCGAAGGGATTTTTGCGCGATGAGGAAGACGTGGCGGATGCCATGGCGGAAACGGTGCTGACCTGTTATGAGAAAGTCTGTACGTTAAAGCAGGATGCCTATTTTAAGACATGGATGATCCGTATCTTAATCAACCATTGTAAAAATATGCGGAAAAAAAGAAAAAGGAGCGTTCCCGTGGAAAACGTGGAAGGATTGGAAGAACAGGTATCCGGCGACGGAATGCAGGGATTTAAGGAACTGATTGAGCCGTTAGGGGAACGGGACCAAAGCATTTTCACACTGTACTATGTTTACGGCATGAAAGTAAAGGAGATTGCGGCGTATATGGAAATGAAGGAAAATACGGTGTCGACCCGCTTAAGGCGCGGGCGTGAAACGTTACGGGACGTGATAACGGATGGCCGGAAGACAGGAGGGCGCTGATGGACGGGAAAATGAACAGGAAAACAGACAAGGAAAAAAA
Source organism: uncultured Lachnospiraceae bacterium (assembly GCA_947653315.1). Classification (GTDB taxonomy): domain Bacteria; phylum Bacillota; class Clostridia; order Lachnospirales; family Lachnospiraceae; genus Kineothrix. The sequence continues at coordinate 2,603 of CANTGP010000056.1, read as the reverse complement.
TAAAACCGAAAGGAATAACGCAACGAAGGAAGCGTATATGCTTCCCCCCATTGTGGAAAAAAGGATGCAGGAGGCGTATGCGTCCATACGCAGCGGGGAAATCAGGCAGATTCGGGAACAGGGAGGAAAAAGGATGAAGGGAAACGGGAAGCGGGAACGGAAAAGGAACCGTTACGGAAGGTGGGCAGGCATTGCGGCGGCACTCCTGCTTGTTGTGGCGGTACCGTCTGCGGTATATGCGGCGGTCGTATATTTCCAAAAAGACGCGAAGCAGGAAGAAGACCGGATGATTTATGAATTTTCCCTGAATTATGAACTTACGCCTGGCGAATATCAGGTGACGCCTGCTTACCTGCCGGAAGGGATGGAGGATCAGGGAAGCGGAAAGTATTATGGCGGGGACAGCCAGTGGATTACCGTGATGCCGCTTTATACCATGGCGGAACTGGAGAAAGCGAACCGCCGGATTGTGGTGGAAAACATGGATCAGGTGGAGCATACGGTTCTTAGCGGAATGGAAGCGGATGTCATTACGTTTCGGGAAGCGGAGAAATACCGTGCGAATACTTACCTGTTCCTGTTCAATGAAAGGGAAGGCTGCGTCATCCATATTGTCGCCGGTTATGAGGTAAGCAGGGAGGAACTTCTTAAATTTGCCGACAGTCTGAGCGTGGTAAGGACCGGTGACGGAAGTTATGAGACAGGGGAGGAAAAAGCGGCAAGGATCGAAGCGGAAAAGGAGACAAAACGTCAGGAATCGGAGGCGGCGGAAGCCGAGGATGCCATGGCCAAGCTGGGGATTCCGCAGGAGAAAATATACGGTATCGGAGGGGAACTGCGCACTTATGACGGCGCATTCGGATATACGGTGACGGGTTATGAATTTTTGGACAGTCTGGAAGGATTTGGGGAAGAAGGCTTTTTTGACTTTTCCAGGTTTGACGGCTGGCTGAACGGGGATAAAACACTGCGTCCTTACCTGCGGCAGCATTATGATTCGGAAGGCAGGCTGCTTTCGGAGGAAAAGACGGAACAGGAAATCCTCCGTGTGGATATTGACCTGCACTGTTATGACGACCAGTGGGATGGATCTCCGATAGGGGAAGCACCGTTGGATTTCCAGTTGGATTATGTGGAAAAGAGACAGGACGGGACATTTACATGGGCGCCTGATGAATATGCTGCCGTTCCGTCGGAAGAATACTGGCTGCAGATGGATAACAGTGCGGTTTACATCAATGTGGCATCCCATACCGAAGGGGAGGACCGAAAGGACTTTTTCTTCCGCAGGGTGGGGAAAGGCGAGACCATCCGTTATACGCTGCTGTTTGTGGTGGATAAGGACCGGAGGGAAGATTTCCTGTTAAGCCCTGTGGGCAGCAATTACAGCAGATGGCAGCATGAATCCATGACCGTGGAGGAATGCAGGGAGGAGCTTGACGGTTATATCCGGCTGCAGTAACGGGCGGTAAGGAAAACCGGAATCAGTCCGTGAGAAAATCCAAAACCCGACTCTTAAAATCGGCTGCTTCTTCATAGGCCGCATGGCCGAGCCCGTGGTAAATAAACAGTTCGCTGCCGCTGATTCTGTCGGCGATTGCGGGAGCGGCAAGTGTTCCGACGATTTTATCGCAGTCCCCGCCGATAACCAAGGCGGGGCACACTATTTTATCCAATTCGGCATAGGCATTGTGGCCGATACAGGAGGAGGCCTGTATGAGAAAGCGTTCCGGATTTTTTGGTTTTCCTGTTTTTCCAAGGAACGGGTAAAGCCGCCGGTATTTTTTCAGGTAACTTTCGGAATAGGATTTCTCCGCGGTATCAATCATTAACCCCCGATAGTTACCCTGCGCCGCCATTTCCATCCAGGCCCCGACAACTTGTTTCAATATTCCGTTTGGCTTGGAACAGGTAACTGCCAATACGAGTTTGCCGACGAAATCAGGATAATCAATTGCCAAATACTGTGCGATCATACCGCCCTGGGATATGCCTAAAATATCGGCTTTCGGGATGCCGAGGGCGGCCATGGCCGCTGCCTGGTCTTTTGCCATTTCCCTTGTGGAACAGCCTTCCGGCAGGTGGTTTTTGCGGCTGAAAACATAAACGGTGTATTCTTTGGCATATGCCCGGTACAGAACGGAAAATATGGGGGCCATACCTTTCACCGTAGACAACCCGTCGCCCAATCCGGGCAGCATAATCAGATTTTTATTTCCGTTTCCGAAAGACAGGTAATCCATTTCGGAATTTCCGACACGGACACTTCCGTTACGGGCATGGTAAAACATAAAATCCCTCCTTTCTTTCCGTGTCCCGCGGGGGTTATGGCTTCATAATTCCGGTCTTTAGGATTTCCAGGTATTCGGACAAATTCTTGATATACTTTTTTTGTATTTTCCCCAAATCGGAATCAGTCTGCAGGTCCGCTAAAAAATCGTCCCGGAACCCTTTTAAAAACCACTTTAATATATTGATGGTTTTTTGCCTGTCCCAACGGAACGGAACCGTATCAACATCCCGTAAAAACCAATCAAAGATATCTTGTTCCCTTTGCATAATCAGTTGTCTTTTTTCCCTTATTACTTTCCACTGTTTCCGTT
>CANTGP010000055.1 GCA_947653315.1 uncultured Lachnospiraceae bacterium | reverse complement strand
ACGGCAGGAACCACCCATTCCGTCATAGCGGAAGTACTGGAATGCTACCAAGACTGTTTCTGCAGGAAGAACCTGCCGGAGGAACCCATAGGACAGGTATGGTTCCAATATGAGGAAACGGACTGGGAGTTCTTAAACCGGTTTATGGGCAATTATGCGGACAGCCTGTATGCGGATGCCACTTACAGTGCGGCACGTTTTCAGGCAGGATTGTTACCGGAAGACGTGGATGTGGATTGGGATACCCTGCCGTACCGGATTGGAAAGGATTTGGAGCGCTATGACCGGCTGTCCCAAAACGGTTTCCGGGGTTTAAGAACGGAACAGTTTGTGGAATATACGGTGGACAGTCATGACCTGTATACGTTGGGCAGCCGTTTGGTGTATAAAGGCAGACGGTGGTATGTAGGCGCGTTAAAACGGGAACTGAGGGAAGGGCTGCTGGTGACTGCTTACAGACTGAGGCAGAGGGTCGGATTATATGTCCCGAAAACGTATAACCGGCGCATTACCGGTATCTCGGTGGACGGCAAGGTTACGGAAATCAGCAGGGATAAAGTGCGGGTGACGCTTAACGGCGACCTGACGAAAGAACAGGGGACTTACTGGTTTCCGTTTTCCACGGTGGCGGCATCCGCGGACGGAAGCGGATGGTACAGCATGCCGGAGAAAGGGGACAGTATCCGTGTGTATTTTCCGACCTGCGACGAGAGGGAGGGATATGCCATTACAATGCATGACAGCCATATGCCGTCGGCCCGCGGGGGCGGAAGTGCAGACAGTAAGGGAAACGGAAATGGTATGGGCGGCGGTACGGAAATTGGGGGAAACGCTGCATTTGCCGGAACATCCACAGGTAATGCCGCAGCCGGTACGGTGTCAGGGGAGGGTTCTACGGCTGTTTCCCGGGAACCGGCAGCGGTGCGGAAAACGGATGCGGCACGGGAAGACCCCATGGGCGATCCGGACAAACGCAATATTTTTACCAAAGACGGCTGTATTGTCCAAATGGTCCCCGAAGGCGTCCTGCTGGCATCCGGGCAGTCAAGCGTAACCCTTGGGAAGGATGGGACAGTGGTATTCCATGCCCCGCAGGGCATCTGCATCCATGCGGGGAAGCATTTGTCCATTAACGGCAGGAACGTGACGATGGAAGCCGGGACCATGGTGGAAATCAAAAACGGAAAGAAAGCCTATATGAACATGCAAAAAACCCAAACGAAACTGCATGGGCAGGAAATTTATGAAAACTAACCGCAGGAAAAGGAGAAGGAAAGAATGGCATATGGAATTCATGAACTGGAACTGGAGGGGTTACGGGTAAAGACAATACTTTCCGTGCGGATCAGACATGAAGCGGGAAGGCACGGGGAAATGGAACTGGAAGCGGATATGGGACAGGAGGACATGGACCTTCCGGTCCTGGAAACGGGGAGCGGACAGTCGGTAGTCCTGTCCGGCAGGAAGGACGGAAAATGGGAACCGCTGTTCTGCGGAACCATTACGGGGTTGGAAGCGGAGGGCATGGGACAAAGCTGCCGTGTAAAAGTGACGGCGAAAACATGGAGTTACCGGATGGACATCGAAAAAAAATCCCGTTCCTTTCAGGATACTTCCATGACTTACGGAACTTTGGTGTCACGGATTACCGGGGAATATCCGGGCGCGGAATGCCGGATTCTGTTCCGGGACATGCCGCTTGGGGAGATTGCCGTTCAGTACCAGGAGACGGACTGGCAGTTCTTAAAGCGGCTGCTGTCCGGGCTGCATGTCCCGTTGGTATGCAGTGAAGTCAGGGAAAACTTAAGCCTGTATGCAGGTGTGGCGCGGATTCCGGCACATATGGATATTGTGTCGGTGGAAAGCGTACATAAGGATATGGAAGGGCTGGCTTATTGGCGGGAAACGGGAGAGGTTGTGGCGGATACGGATTTCATCACATACCGGGTGAAGTTGGACAACCATGTTCCCCTTTATGCGGAAGTGGATTTCCGGAACAGGGAACTGGCGGTCTGCGGACTGGAATACCTTACCGAGGGCAGTACCCTGTATGAATTTCCCGTCCTGCGGAAAGCGGAAGGCATCCTCCAGGAATCCGTCTATCCGGTGCAGTTAGTGGGAAGCGCCCTGGAAGGCACGGTACGGGAAGTGCGGGGGGAAAACGTTAAAATTCACTTAAAAATCGACGACGGGTACCCCTGTGAAGACTGTTACTGGTTTCCCGTTTCCACACCTTCCGCGTCTTCCGACGGAAGCGGATGGTATTGCATGCCGGAAGTGGGCGACCAAATCCGGGTATATTTCCCTTCGCGGAAAACGGGTGATGTCATAGCCGTCAGTGCGGTCAGCAGCTACCTGCCGCCGACGGACATGGATAATTCCGGCAGGGAAGGGAATGGAGGGGAAACGGATGAAGGATGGGAGCATGCGGGAAACGGAACGGCTCCGGTAACGGCCGTCCAGGAAGGTGCAACTGCGGAAACCGGTATGGGAAAGACGGGACAAAGCGACGGAAGCATGGGGGAAGACGTAAAGGAAAGAAGGCGCGCGGAAAATGCGGAATCAAAAGACAGACAGGCGGATACGGCACCGGAAAACGGAGAAGGCGGAACCGGTATACAGATGGAAATAGGAAAGATAGTGGGCGGCGAGGTTGCTTACTCCATGGCAGTAAAACCGTTTGATAAGCTCCTGGAAATGGAGGAAAAGGGAAAACGTGCAGATACAGGGAAGATTCCGGCAGGAGACGACGGAGACGTTATCCCGGAAGCCGTTTGGGGAAACGGCAATGATACAAAGTTGGCGTGGAACAGCCAGGATGGTCAGGATATGGGGAAAAACAGCAATTATTATAAGGATGTACTGGAACGCTGGGAAATGGGCCTGCAAGGGACGGGGGAAGATGATACGGTATCCGGGCCGGATCCGGAGAAACGCACGGACAAGCGCAGCGATTTCAGTACCCGTGAGGACAGGGAAAGGCGGAGGAAACTTGGGGTACAGGGAGAACTGGCGGGGCTGTATGCGGCATCCGCATTGGAAAATGCGGAAAAAGGAAAGGACAAAATGAGCGATTCCGCCACCAAATATCTTTGTACCGTTGACGGACAGGAAATCATACTGGCACCGGAAGGGATTACGGTACAGTGCGGCGGGGGAGGGGCCAAAATCGAAATACGCAAAAACGGGCAGATTAACATCTATGCAAAGTTTAAGGTGGATATCCGGGCAGCGAGGAATGTGGCATTTTTGGCAAAAAATTTCCTGAGTGTGCAAAGCCAAGCGCAGACTTTCATGGAGGCTTCGGAAGGAGGTATTTTCTTTGACATGAAAGGAAACATCAAAATAAAAGGGGAAGAACTGTATATGAACTGACAACGGGAAAGGGCAGGAAGGACGGCTGGGACAGGCATCTGCCGGAGTGCGGGAGGGATACATGACAAGGGCGGAAGCATTGGAACAGTTTCAACAGCGGCATAAGAAATCGGCAGAGGACGTGAGAGAGGAATTTCTAGCGGAATTACGTGCAGGAACCGGCGAAATGCTGGAGGGGATATATAAAGCATTTGGGGAAATTGCGGTACAGGCAGGGGAACAGGGGAAAGAGGACTGTATGAACTTTATCTTTTCCCTCCTGCGTTATGACCTTGGGCGGGAGAAGGCAAGGGTGCGTTTGGATGTGACAAATGCGGGGTGGATTTTGGACAGGGCTCCCCTGTGTACGGAACTGGACCTTACGTTCCTGTTCCGGCCTTATTTCCGGTGGAAGAAGGAATTGCTCTCTGCCATGCGGGAATACATGGGAAAAGTGAACCGGTATGACGTGCAGCATATGGTGGACAGGGAAATCATGGAAAGCATCCGCGCGGCGGTGTATGTCCTGCGGTATGCCTTCCGGGATGTGGAAACACAGGCGCAGTTTGCGGATATCCCGAAACTGCCGTTTTGGGATATCCGTTTCGGGGAATACCGGGATTGGAGCGATTCCGTGGCGCAAAGATACCGGGAGCCGCGCAGTACGGAGGAATGGCTTGCAAAGCTGGGGGAAGACGGGGGAACTTTGGCGTGCGGCCACTGGTACGGGGCGGAGCTTAAAGGTGGCGTATGTGCGGGGAAAGACCTGCAGTTCATAGTGTTTGAGGAATGTGTCCTGAAAGGAATCGATTTTGGAAAGGCATGGCTGTCCGGAGCCAGATTCCTCGGATGCCGGTTGGAGTCGTGCAGTTTTGAAGGCACGGATTTAGGAATGGCGGAATTCAGGCAATGCCGTTTTGCGGACTGTTGTTTCGCAGGGGCGGATTTAGGACAGGCGGTTTTCACGCCGGAAGGTTTGGAAGCGGAATGGTTTGACGAAAAGCAGCAGGCGGAAATGCTTGTGGCAGTGGAAGAAAAGGAAGGAAGTGCAGGGGAAGGATGAGGACAAGGTATTTTTTTATGGACCAGGATACGGCACTGGCGGATGCCATAGGACTCCGTGATTTTGACATAACCGGGAGAAGGCATCTTTTTACATGGGAGGATGCGGGAAGGATAAAGGATATCACGGCCCTTTACCTGGATGACGGAAAAGGGGAATGTGCGCCGGATTTTATGAAAAGCCCGGTTTACATGGTGTCGGAAATGGCGGGTAAAGTCATTGGAATGTATGAAGACGGGTTAGTTTGGAAGAAGATTGTCATGATACATAAAGAGGAGGGCCGTCAGCTTGTATATTTCCACCTGCTTTTAAAAGAGCTGGAAATGCTGCATGTGTCCACGGAATATTATCCGAACGGCATGGAAAAGAGGATGGTAATCGACAGCGGGAAGGTAGGAAATCATAAAGCATTTCTTCTTGCGGACAGCAGGGTCAAGCTGCCGGTGGTGAGTTTGGAGGTTGTGGAAAGCCTGCTAAGGCGGCGGGTAACGGGAGTGGATTTCCGGGAAATCGAGGTGGCATGATGGCGGTGGAATTAAAGGATACTTATGTGGTACACGGGGCGGTGACTACCTGTACCAAAGGAATGAGGGAGAGCAGGCTGGTGCTTGGGGAGAGCCATGGCGTATATCTGAAAAATGCGGCACAGGTCAGTGTGAAAGACATAAAACCCGGTGAAAACATCATCTGTTTCGGCGGGTGTTACAGTCTTGAGAATCCGGCGACCATGGCGGCGGCCATGAAAATCGTAAAGAACGTGAAGGCGCAGACCGGGGCGGATTTTGAGGGGAGGATTGCGGAGACATTCCTGCAGGAAGGCGGGGAACAGACCGACGCCGTAAGGTGTGCCGGGGAATGTATGCCGGAAATCGTATCGGTGAAATGGGACAGGGAGAAAGAGGATGTTTCCGTGGAACAGGGGAAGAATGCCGTAATGGGGGAAGCCACACTGACCTGCAAATACGGCGGCATTATTAAAATCGAGACGTCCGGCCAGCCCGAAATGTAAACGGAATCGGCGGTAGCAACGGAGAATGGACAGGGAAAGACATAGGAAGAAAGGGGAACGGCATGAGATTACCATACCATGAACTGGAGATTGGACTGGAAGCGGAAGGTCTGATTGCCATTGAATCGATACGGATATACCAAAGACTGAATGAACACGGGCAGGCATCCATAAAGGCGCTGGTCCGGGAAGAACTGGCGGTGGAAAACGTGGAACGGGCGGAACAGGGGATGTCCGTCACCATCCGCAGGCAGGGGGAAGGCGGGCGGCAGATCTTTTGCGGGCGTGTGTGCAGTGTGCGTGCCGGGAAGGAAGGCGGGCTGTATTACCTGTATGTGGAATGTATGGGATATACGTCGGAATGGGATTTGACGGAAAAGTACCGAAGTTTCTGCAGGGAAAAGGATACTTACAGGCAGGTGATGGGAAAAGTACTGTCGGAATACCCGGAAAAAGAAGTGCGGGATGAGGCATCCGGCGGCGCCACGGTACCGGGGATGCTGCTCCAGTACGGGGAAACGGATTGGGAATTCCTGAAACGGCTTGCCAGCCATTTTTCCACCTTCCTCCTGCCGGATGACACACAGGGGTACGGGAAAGTATATTTCGGTATCCCCCATATGGAAACGGGAATCACGCTGGGAGAGGAGGAATATACGGTCCTGCGGGGAAGGGAACGCCACGGCGGCATGGTATGGCGGGAAGGGCTGGTAATGGCAGAGACGACATGCTGGCATATCAGGAGCCGGAAAATACTGCGGTTAGGGGAAACGGTAAAACTCGGGTATGTGGAGGCGGTAGTGATATCGGTGGACATCCATACGGAAAAAGGGGAGCCGGTGACGGAATACATACTGGCAAGACGCAAAGGAATCCTGTCGGAAAAACGGAAAAACCCGAAGATATACGGCATGTCCATTCCCGCCACGGTAAAAGAACGGAAGGGAAACCAGGTACGTGTGCATCTTGATATTGATTCGGTTTATGAAAAGGCGGACGACCTGAAATGGTTCACCTATGCCATCGAGACCAGCAACTTTTACTGTATGCCGGAGGAGGGGAGCCGGGTACACGTTTATTTTCCAAGCCATGACGAGCAGGATGCCATGGCGGTGCACGCCCTGAGCAGCGGGAGCCTTCCCGGCGGTCCGGCGGAAGGGTTTGCCGGGAAGGCGGTGCGGGAAACGGGTGTCGCTGTGGAAACGGGGAACGGCGTACCCGGCGGCGGGTATGCCGCATCCGGGTCGGCAACCAAGTCCGAAAAAGCCGCGGACATGGCTCCGTCTTCCGCCCCTGCCCGGGCATCCGTGCAGACAGGCGCGGGAAACACCGGCAAAACGGCAAAGAATCCGGACCATAAAGTGCTGTCCGATCCTGCCGGTTCCCGGATGGAACTGGAGCCTGCCGGGATTACGTTTGCACCGGGCGGCGGAATGGCCGGACTGCGCCTGGACAAAAGCGGTTCCCTGTCCATCCGCGGGATATCCCTTTCCTTTCTGTCGGATACCACGATTTACCTCGGGGGCGGAGGATACGCTCCGGGCGTAAGGACATCCGTCAAGGCATTGGGCGGGATAAAGCTGTCGCTGACCGGTGGCGCCTCCTGCATGACGATGGACAGGAACACGGAAATCATGTCCGCATTCATCCATAAGGAAGCGGAACAAAAGAAGGAGGCGCTGCCCCCTGCGGGAACCATTGCCGCGGAACTGAAGGCGGGGGACGGGGCAGTACGGGATCAAATCAATGCCATGGCGGAAGGAAAACTGGTGGCCGCCGTTGTGGCGAAACAGGAAGAAGCGGGTGTAAAAATCAGGAACGGAATCAGCAAAGGGGTCGGGGGAGCATTGGCGACCGTGGCCATTGTGGTATCGGCGCCGGTATCGGTTCCGATGGTAATCGGTATCGGGGCAGGGGCGGCATATGTCGGCACTTCGGTTTACGCAAACATCAGCGAGGGCTGTACGGACATGGAAAAGCTGGCGGAAGGGGACCTGTCGGAATCCTATAACGTGATGAGGGATGAATTTTTCCAGGGGAATGAGGAAGATTATCTTTTCTGGGACGACACAATCTGTGCGCTGTATGAAGTCGTTGGCTCGGTAAGCACGGCAGTCAACCTGTCAAAACCCGGCAACACCAGGAAGGCTGCCGTACTTTTCCAAAACCTGACGAAAGGAATAAGGGGAAGCGAAAAAGCCATAAAAGGAGCCAGGTACGGCATTAACATGCTGGGTTCCATGGCAGGGGATGCCAGGAATGATTTCATATACGGAAAGCTGAGTTCGGAGAATGCCCTTTATTCCATGGGCAAAGGGGCCGTGAAGGCGCTGACGCTGGACATCCTGCAGTTTCCTGCAGGAAGCAGCTACTTTACGAAAAACATTACAAGGAAGGCCGCCAATGCGCTTATTGACGGCACGGTGGGGTCAGCGGCGGATGTTGCCTATTATACCTTAAGGGAAGAACGGGTCAGTATGGCGTACATCCTGGGAATGAATATGGCTCTTGCCGGGGTGTGCCAGGTGATTGCCGATCCCGTGGATGCCGCGTCGGGCGCTTACCTCTTGGCGTCGGACGACCTCATTTTCCCGGGCATGCTGGAACCCGTGCGCCTGTCCCGTCGGTACGCGTCCGTAAACGGGAAGGAAGGATGGATGGGGAAGGGATGGCATTTCAGTTACGAGGGGAGACTGTGCCGTGACGGGGAAACGCTGCATGTGGAACTGCCGGACGGGTACTGTGCGGCCTTTGTCCCCGTGGAGGAGGGATATGCGGATGCCGCCGGTAACGGACGTTACCGGTTGTCCCACGATGTGTCTGAGGGACAGTGGGAAGTCTTGGACACGCACCTGCACAAGACCTTCCGTTACAGCGCGGAGGGGCTGCTGCTGTCGGAACGGGACCGCAACGGCTGCCGCCTGACACTGGAATACCGGGGGGATTACCCGGAGAAAATGATTACCGTGCAGGGGACGGAAATCCGTTTCACCTTCCGTGACGGGAAGCTCGGGGAACTGGAGGACAGCACGGGACGCACCATGCACTACCGGTATGACGGGGGATTCCTGACGGAAGTGGTGCATGTGGAAGGGAGCGTGTCCCGTTATGCCTATACGGCGGAAGGGTACCTGGAAACCCCCACGGACCAAAACGGTACGGCTTACCTGACCAACCGTTATGACGGAAAGGGGAGGGTGGTCCTGCAGACCCTTGCAAGCGGGGAAAGCTACGGGATGGAATACGACGACCGGAAGCGGTGCGTGTATGCGCGCCGCAGCGGGTATCCGGGGGAAAGGGTATACACGTACAGTGAACGGATGGCGGTAACGGAGATACGCTACCCGGACGGCACGGAGGAGACGTTTGCCTATGACGGCGGGAACAACCGCATACTGGAGCGGGACCGGGAGGGCAGGAGCGTAAGGCGTGAGTACGATGCTTCCGGCAGGCTGGTGAAGGAAACCCGTCCCGGCGGGCCGGAGAAAGGGTATGTTTATGACGGGAACGGCGACCTTACACTGGTACATGACAGCGGCGGCAGGGAGCTTTCGTATGTTTATGACGGGAACCACAACCCGGTGCTGCGCAGGGAAAAGGTGTCGGAAGGGGCATGGACGGAGGAGGCTTATGCCTGGGACCGCATGGGGCGGCTTGTATCGGAACGCGACGGGACGGGGAACGTGACCCGCTACCGTTATGAAGGGATGTCCCCTTATCCGTGCCGCATCGTGTACGCGGACGGCAGCGAGTGCAGTCTGGAATATGATGCCCTGGGCAGGAGACTGGCGGAGGAGGACGGCGCCGGGCGCACGGAGTATGCTTACAGCCGCAGCGGGTGGAGGACCATGGTGCGGGACGGGGAAGGGAATGAGACGCACCTCCTGTACAACGGCAGCGGACAGGTGTACGCGTTCTATACGCCCACCCAGTGGAAGGCAGGGAAGGGGGAACGCACGGAATACCGTTATGACTTCCTTGGACGGCGGGTGGAAACCCGGTACCCGGACGGGAGCCGGGAAAAAAGGTTCCTGGACGGGGAGGGGAACGTCGTGAAGGAGGTGCACCCCAATGCTTATGACGGGGAGACGGGGGACGGGGAAGGAACCCGTTATGAATACGACGGGGAAAACCGGCTGCTCCGCATCCGTCACGCGGACGGCGGGACGGAACGCTTCTTTTACGACGGGAGCGGGAACCTGGTGAAGCATGTGTTGCCGGGGCAGTATGATGCGGAAACGGATGACGGGGCCGGACGGTGTTACGGGTATGACGAAGGGAACCGGCTGGCATCCGTCACGGGACCGGACGGGACACCGGAGAAAACCTTCCGCCGCGACCCGTGGGGGAACTGCGTGGAGGAAACCGACGCGGAAGGGTACCGTACCCTTTACGCTTACGACCTGTGCGGGCGCATGACGGGAAAGCTGGAGCCCGCCGGACGGGACGGGGGGAAAACGTATTACCGCATGACTTCCTACGCATATGACGGGAACGGGAACCGTACCCGTGAAACAAGGCACGGGGGGAAGTACGGGGAGGACTGGAAACAGTGGGAGGCCGGAACGGACCTCGTGCTGTCCTTCTCCTACGATGCGCGGAACCGGCTGCTCCGGGCATGGGACGGGCTTGGCGCGGAAGTCTCCTACAGTTATGACGACAGGGGAAACCGCACGGGGGAAACACGGACCGTCGGCCCGGCAGGGGACGGTACCGGGAGGACCGTGCTGCGCCGGATTGCGTACCTCTATGACAGGGCGGGCAGACTGGCGGAAAAACGGGAAACACTGGACAGCGGGCTGGAACGGGACGGCGGGGGGATGCCGGAAGTGGCGGTCACGGAATACGGCCGTGACGCCGACGGGAACGTGACATGCATCCTGACGCCGGAAGGCTATCGCATCCGCCGGGAATACGACGCACGCGGCAGGCTTGTCCTAGAGCGGGCGGAGGATAAGGGGAACGGCATTGACCGGAAGACGTTCCTTGCCTATGACGCGGCGGGGAATGTCATATCCGTCCGCCGGCAGGGCGCGGAGGGGCAGGAACGGGAAACCCGTTATGCCTATGACGCGGCGGACAGGCTGGCAGGCGTGACGGAGGGGGACGTGCCGCTGTTCCTGGCCGCGTATGACGCGGACGGACGGCTGGCCGCGCGTAAGGCGCCGCTCCCTTCGGGGGGCTGGGGCTGCACGGCATATGAATACGACCCCCGCGGGAACCTGTCCGCGTGTTACGCGGACGGCATACGGACAGTGCGTAACGGTTACGACGGGAAAAACCGCAGGGTGGAAACCGTGGATGCGGACGGCGTGCGGACACGCTTCCGCTACGGGGCGCAGGACATGCCGCTGGAAATCCTGACCGCCGCCGGCCTCAGGCAGGGGAAGGCGGCACAGTCCCTGTCCCTCAATGCCCGCGGGCATGTCACGGGCATCAGGGACGGGAACGGCGGGGAGACCTCCCTGCTGCCGGACGGCTGGGGGCGCACCGTGTCGGTAAGGACGGCGGAAGGCGGGACGGAAACCTATGCCTACGATTATGCGGGAAACCTGTCGGAAAGCGTGGACGCCAACGGCGGGAGGATACGGTATGCCTACAACAGCCAGGGGAAGGTGTGCCGGATCACGTACCAGGACGGTTCCGGTGAAACCTTCCGCCATGACCGGGAGGGGAGGGAAACGGAACACACCGACCGCAACGGCACCGTGACGCGGACCGCCTACAACCTGTACGGACAGCCCACCGGGAAGACCTGCACGGACAGGGACGGCAGGCGCCGGGTCATGGGGACGTGGGAATACGACTCCCTCGGGCGCCTGAAAAAGGCGGTGGCGGGGGGATACTGCTACACTTACGGGTACCGCCCGGACGGGAAGCTGCTGTGGAAGCGCAGCAACGGGAGGAAGGTGCTGTCCTGCGGCTATTACCCCGACGGGAGCCTGGAAAGCGTGACGGACGTGACCGGGATGGGCACGCGGTATGAATATGACGCTTCCGGCAGGCTGGAAAGGCTGAGGGACGGGGAGGGGAGGACCCTCGCGGAATACCGCTACACGGCGGCGGGGCGCATAAGGGAGACCCGGGTGGCGGGGGGAATCAAAACCACTTACGGCTATGACGGGGACGGGAACCTGGAACGCCTGTCCGTCGGGACGGAAGACGGCGGGACGCTGCTGTACGATGCCTTCCTGCTTTACGACCTGAACGGGAACCGGACGGGGAAGACGGGGACAAGGACCGGTGCGGACGGGAAAAGGGAAGGAATGGCCGTAACCTACCGTTATGACCGCATGAACCGCCTGGTATGTGAGGACCGGGGCGGGGAAGGAGAACGGTATGCCTATGACCCTGCCGGGAACCGCCTGGAACGGGAGCATTACCGGGACGG
>CANTGP010000054.1 GCA_947653315.1 uncultured Lachnospiraceae bacterium | reverse complement strand
TTTCTAAATTAATTTAATAAAATTCAAAAATATTAAAAAATTCTATTGACAACCAAAGATAAGTATTGTACACTTTTTACAGAAAGAGATGTTGCACCTATAAAAAATATACAAATTGACGAACTGCGGGGTTATTTATTTTTAAATCCCAAACGCAATTTGCTACATATTTTATATAGTACATTTTTTTCTAAAATATTTGGCAAAACCAAAAACAGTTGGAAACAAGGAGGAAAAGAACTATGAAAAAGAAATTAGTCAGCGCACTCCTGAGTGTCGCAATGGTTGCTTCCCTTTTGCTGACAGGCTGCGGCGGCGGCGATTCTGCTCCGGCAGCAAGCGGTGATTCCGCGGCAGGTACGGAAGAAACGGCAGCAAGCACGGAAGAAGCAGCTCCCGAAGCAAGCTCCACGGAAACATCCACCATTGACGGCGGCGCGGGCGAAGGCGCAACGGAATTGGAATACTGGACATTCGTTGAACTCCACGGACAGCATTTCGAGACCATGCTCCAGAAATGGAACGAAGCAAATCCTGACAGGCAGATTAAATTGAACGTAACGGTTATGCCTTACGATGATATGCACAACAAACTTCTTATCGCCGTACAGACAGGCGAAGGCGCACCGGATATCTCCGATATTGAGTTGGGAAGATTCCCTGATTTCCTTGCCGGCGACGATGTACCCCTTGAGGCACTGAACGATGCCGTAGAACCTTACAAAGCCGATATCGTACAGTCCCGTTTGGAAATTTACAGCAAAGACGGCACCATTTACGGATTCCCTACCCACGTAGGCGCTATGGTTGCTTTCTACAACACGGAGCTTCTTGAAAAAGCAGGCATCGACTATACCACCATCAAGACATGGGATGATTTCAAGGAAGCAGGCATGAAACTCTATGATGAAACAGGCGTTTACATGTGTACGGCAGATACCTCCGCTACATGGCAGGAATCCATCATTCTTGCACAGGCTAACACGGATTTCGTGGACGCGGACGGTAATCCGCAGGTGAACTCCCAGGCTATGATTGACGGTCTGACCATGTTAAAAGATTTCCAGGATAATAACGTAATCGCTACCATCGCAGGCGGACAGCCGGATACGGATGAAGCGAGGGGCGAATACAACCTTGAGAAATATGCATGCCAGTTAATGCCCCTTTGGGAAATGTCCCGTTACACCAACTACATGGACCAGTTTGCAGGCAAAATTGCCATCGCTCCCCTTCCGGTTAAAGCAGGCGAGCCTCTGATGTCCGTTGGTGGCGGCGGTACCGGTACGGTTGTTACCAAGACTGCAAAAGACGTTCAGCTCGCAAAAGACTTCTTAACCTATGCTAAGATTTCTTCCGACGCGAACATCGAAATTTGGAACACCTTAGGATTTGACCCTTGCAACATGGACGTATGGGAAATGGAAGACGTAACACACAATCCTGACAACCAGTTCGTAAAATACTTCGTAAACAACCCGTTTGACGTATTGAACGAAGTAAAGAGCGATATCAGGACCATCAAATCCGTTTCCGCGACACCTACCATCAACAACATCCTGTGCACGGTTACGTTAAATGCCATCTTTGAAGACGGTCAGGACGTAACGGAGGATTTAAATGAAGCTCAGGAAATGATTGAGCAGGAATTACAGTAATCAATACGCAAAAAGGTAAAACGGGCGTTATGACACGCTGAATAATAGCTGCCATATATGGATTAGGATATATGGCAGTTATTTTTACCTTAATTATATAAAATTATTATAAAGAATATATAAAAGAAAACTGTGCCGGAAGGCGCTACCATGTCGGAAGGAGGAAGAAAGTATGTTCAAAAGGTTTTTATATTCCAAAAAGGTAGCCCCGTATGTATTCGTATTACCTTTCATACTTACCTTTTTAATTTTTTGGCTTTATCCGCTTGGAAGCTCCGTTACCATGAGCTTTCAGGAAAGAATGATGGGACAGCAGCCCAAATGGGTCGGACTTAGCAATTACACCAAACTGTTAACCGATAAAGTATTCTTAAAGGCTGTTTCAAACAGCGTCATCTACATGGTGGGAACCCTGATTCTGTTAATCCCGTTCCCTATGCTGTTTGCCGTACTGATTGATAACAAATTCATGTGGGGACAGAATTTCTTTAAATCGGCATTCTTTCTCCCTTCCCTTACTTCCGTCGTTGTGGCAGGTACTATTTTCCGTCTGATGTTCGGTGAAATGGAAACCTCGTTGTTCAACCAGGTCATCGGATTATTCGGCGCAGGTCCGTTAAAACCCTTAAAATCCGCCGGATGGTCCATGGCGGCACTGTTAATCATCGCCTGCTGGCGGTGGACCGGCGTCAACATGCTCTATTTCCTTTCCGGTCTGAAGGGCATCGATACGGAATATTACGAAGCGGCTTCCATCGATGGCGCGAACTCCTGGCAGAAATTTTTGTACATAACCATGCCTTTGTTGAAACCTACCACGATTTACGTGTTGACCATCAGTATTTACGCAGGTTTGGCAATGTTTACCGAAAGCCTCATGATGTTCAACGGCAACAACTCGCCGAAGAACATCGGTCTTACCATCGTCGGATACCTGTACCGTCAGGGTATTGAAAAGAGTAAGCTGGGTTATGCCGCTACCGTCGGTATCGTACTCTTAATTGTGGCAATGGTAATCAATATCGCACAGTTAATCATGAACGGAACATTTAAGAAGGAGGATTAAGTATGGGAACAGCTATGACAACAGCAAAAGACCCCGTCGGCGGTAGAACAAAAGTATTAATCACCAGAATCCTGCTCCTTATATTTTTCGTCATCCTGTTTTTACTGGTGATGCTTCCGTTCTATGCAATTACACTGGCATCCTTTAAACCGGGCGCCGACATCATTAAATTTGGTTTAAACCTTGATTTTGACCTTTCCACCATGAGCCTTAAGAACTTCGTATATCTGTTTACGGGTAAACACTCCTACTGGATGTGGTTTAAGAACAGTCTGATTCTGCTTTTAATCCAGGTAGTGCTGGTGCTTTTGGTAAGTGCCTTTGTAGCTTACGGATTTGCGGCTTATGAGTTCAGGTTCAAAAATTTCCTGTTTATATGCGTTTTGTTAATCATGATGGTACCTTTTGAAATCCTGTTAATGCCCATGTATGTGCTGGTAAACGATTTGGGAATGTACAATTCCTTCTCCGCCATCATCATACCGGGTATGGCGAACGCCTCCACGATTTTCTTCTTCCGGCAGTACCTAACCAGCATACCGAAGGCGCTTCCCGATGCGGGACGTGTGGACGGATGTACGGAATACGGCATCTTCTTCCGTATCATCTTACCGATTATGAAGCCTTCTTTTGCGGCAATGGCTATCTTAAACGGTATGAACAGTTGGAATAACCTGTTATGGCCTTTCATGGTATTGGGCGACGGTAAGAAATTCACGCTTCCCATCGGTCTGAAAACGCTGCTTACCCCTTACGGTAACAACTATGACCTGTTGATTGTGGGTTCCTTCTTCGCCATCTTCCCCATCTTCGTACTGTTCCTCTGCTTCCAGAGCTACTTTATCGAAGGTATGACGGCAGGTGCCGTAAAAGGTTAAGCAATACGTACCGTCAAAAACGGGTGCGGAAAAAAGAATGGAGTTTTTCCATTCTTTTTTCTAAAAAAGGTAAAACGGTTTACTATACAGACTTATTGTGCTATAATATCCGGTAAGGTTCCACCGGTCATTTTGACGGAACCGGAAAGGCGGGCATGGCATGGCAACCATAAAGGAAATTGCGAAAGCATGCGGCGTTTCCATTTCCACGGTATCCAATGTATTAAACAACAAGTCCAACGTAGGGGAAGACACCAGGAAAAAAATACTGGATACGGCGAAGGAAATGTCCTACATTCCAAACTACATGGCAAAAAACCTGAAACTGAAGACAACCAAAACCATCGGCATCATTACGGAAGACCTGACGGTATTCAACTGTGCCGAAATCGTTGACGGCATCCATGAGTTTTTTGACGAACATGGATATACTTTCCTGCTTGGAAACTTACGGCTTTACAAAAAATATGACAATGAATTTTACCACAAGGACGTTTACAAAAAACAAGTGGATACGGAGCTGAACAAGATGAAGGCAAAGCAGGTGGACGGTATCATTTACATTGGCGCCCACTGCCGGAAGATTAACTACATTCCCCAGGGATTCCCGATTCCCTTGGTATTGGCATACAGCTTCTGTTCCAACCCGGATATTCCTTCGGTCATTTTCGACGATGAAGAAGCCGCATACCAGGCAACTTCCGCCCTCATTAAAAACGGGAACCGGAAAATCGGGGTAATTGCCGGGGAACTGTCCAGCCTCCACACAAAAGAGCGCATCAACGGCTATAAACGCGCCCTGGGGGATGCCGGTATTCCCTTCCGCCGCAATCTCATACAGGAAGGCAATTGGAACAAAGCGCAAAGCATATGCGCCTGCAAAACGCTGATGGACGAAGCGGTCACCGCCATTTTTGCCATGAATGATATTATGGCAGGCGGAGTTTACGAGTTTACGGCAAGGGAAGAATTAAAAGTCGGCACGGATTTGGACCTGATCGGCTTCGACAACCGGGAAGTGGCACAGGCATATAATCCTACCCTTACCACCATGAAACTCCCCCTAAACCGTATCGGACGCAAAGCGGCGGAAATCATGATAAACATTTTGGAAAACGGAAAGGAAAGCATACAGAAAGACCTGTATAAAATCAACTGCGAATTAATCATCCGTGACAGTTTGCGGAAATAACCCAAATACCCTGCGGGGATTCCTCCGGCGCTTACCGTTTTGTCTCCAAACCAAAGTCTGTCGCCGGAACTGCGTCAGCGCTGCGTCCGCATCCCCGTGGAAAACGAAAAGACAGCGCAGAAACGGAGAAAATATGGAAAAACTGGAACTCCTTCCACTGAAAGACATCAGGCTGGACGATCCCTTTTGGAATAAATATACCCGTCTGGTCACAAAAGAGATTATCCCCTACCAATGGGAAACATTAAACGACAGGGTGCCGGACGCGGAACCGAGCCACTGCATCTCCAATTTCCAAGTGGCTGCCGGATTAAAAGAAGGTACCTTTGAGGGTGCGGTATTCCAGGATACCGATGTGGCAAAATGGCTGGAAGCCGTGGCTTACTCCCTTTCCTACGAACCGGATGCCGCCCTGGAACAGACTGCGGACGAAGTCATTGAACTCATCGGCAAAGCCCAGCAGCCCGACGGATATATCAATACCCATTTCACCATCCTTGCACCGGAACACCGCTGGGCAAACCTGCGGGAAGGACATGAGCTGTATACCGCCGGACACCTGTTGGAAGCGGCGGTAGCTTATTACAAAGTAACGGGCAAAGACCGGTTCCTGAACATTATGCGCCGTTTTGCGGATTTAATCTGCGACGTCTTTCACCAGGAAAAATACAGCCGCGCCGTACCCGGACACCAGGAAGTGGAAATCGGACTGATTAAACTGGCAGAAGTGACGGGCGACCGGAAATACATGGACATGGCGAAGGATTTCATCGACCGGCGGGGATGCGAACCCAATTATCTCGTCACCGAACATGAAAACCCGCTTTGGATAAACATTTTCAAAGATGTAAAACCTTTCCTCCCCGCCTATTCCCAATGCCATAAACCGGTACGGGAACAGGACACCGCCGAAGGGCATTCCGTCCGCGCGACCTACATGTACTGCGCCATGGCGGACTTGGCAGCGGCATACGACGACAGGGAACTTTTGGATGCCTGCAAACGCCTTTGGGACAACATTGTGGAAAAGCGCATGTATATCACCGGCGGCATCGGCAGTTCCGGGGCTTATGAGCGTTTTACCACGGACTACGACCTGCCCAACGACTGCAACTATTCCGAAAGTTGCGCTTCCATCGGCTTGGCACTGTTCAGCCGCCGCATGGCACAGATTACCAGGGACGGCAAATACATCGACACCATGGAACGTGCGCTGTACAATACCGTACTGGCAGGCATTGCCATGGACGGAAAAAGTTTCTTCTATGTCAATCCACTGGAAGTATGGCCCGACAACTGTTTGGAACACACCTCCATGGAGCATGTGAAACCGGTACGCCAAAAATGGTTCGGCGTTGCCTGCTGCCCGCCCAACATCGCAAGAACCCTTGCCAGCCTTGGGGAATATGTTTATTTCCGGAAAGACGACTGTCTTTGGGTCAATCTGTACCTTTCCGGGGAAACGGTACTGCAAACGGAAGACGGCAGCGCCACCGTTACGCAAAAAACACGGTTTCCCTTTGAAGGAAAGACAGAGCTTCATATTTCCTCCGGCACCGGACATCCCGTCCGGTTGGCGCTTCGTGTTCCTGCTTACGCGGAAGGCTTTACCGTTACGGAAGGGGGAGCGGAAATACCGGTGAATATCCGGGACGGCTATGCTTACCTGACCGGTACTTTTACCGATACGACCCTTACCGTTACGTTTGCCATGCCGGCCCGTATCGTTTACGCCAATCCCAACGTCCGTGCGGACGCGGGAAAAGCGGCTATCGTAAAAGGGCCTTTGGTTTACTGTCTGGAGGAAGCAGACAACGGAAACCGGCTGGCAGGCATTTACCTTGATACCGCACGGCCCTTGGAAGAAGCCTACACGGATTCCCTTCTTGGCGGAACCTGCATCATAAAGGCAAAAGGAAAGAAACTATCGGAAAAAGGCTGGGACGGACATACGCTCTATGCGGCAAAGCCCCCCGTACTGGAAGATACGGATTTAACATTCATTCCCTACTGCTATTGGGACAACCGGGGCGGCGGCGAAATGTCCGTATGGGTCAAATACCTGACCTGACCGTTGGATTATTATAAAATATTTTATAAACAAGAAAAGCAATACAACTAAATATAAGGAGGAAACAAACAATGGCAAAAGCAAAAATGATAGTGGACAAAGATTTTAAGATTGCGGAAGTGGACAAAAGGGTATACGGCTCCTTTATCGAGCATTTAGGACGTGCCGTATACAACGGCATCTACCAGCCCGGACATCCCGCAGCCGATGAAGACGGCTTCCGCAAAGATGTGCTGGAACTGGTCAGGGAACTGGACGTACCGATCATCCGCTATCCCGGCGGCAACTTCGTTTCCAATTTTTACTGGGAAGACAGCGTAGGACCCAAAAACGAAAGGAAGCCCCGCCTGGATTTGGCTTGGCGCACTTTGGAAACCAATGAATTCGGCCTTGGGGAATTTGCCAAATGGTCGAAAAAAGCCGGCTCGGATATCATGATGGCGGTTAACCTCGGCACCCGCGGCATTTCGGACGCATTGAACCTTTTGGAATACTGCAACCTCGACACCGACAGCTATTACAGCAACTTAAGGAAAAGCCACGGTGCAAAAGAACCCTACAACATTAAAACATGGTGTCTGGGCAACGAAATGGACGGACCCTGGCAGATGGGACACAAAACCGCCGTGGAATACGGCAGACT
Source organism: uncultured Lachnospiraceae bacterium (assembly GCA_947653315.1). Classification (GTDB taxonomy): domain Bacteria; phylum Bacillota; class Clostridia; order Lachnospirales; family Lachnospiraceae; genus Kineothrix. The sequence continues at coordinate 4,319 of CANTGP010000054.1, read as the reverse complement.
GGCAGCGGAAACGGCAAAAGCCATGAAGACCATGGACGATTCCATCGAACTGGTTTCCTGCGGCAGTTCCAACGTGGAAATGCCCACCTTCCCCGAATGGGAAGCCACTACTTTAGAAGAAACTTACGAATATGTGGATTACATCTCCCTCCACAACTACTACGGCAACGCCGAAAACGACACGGAAGATTTCTTCGCAAAAACCCAGGATTTGGAGCGCTTCATCCACACCGTAATTTCCACCTGTGACTACGTAAAAGCAAAAAAACGCAGCAAGAAAACACTGAACTTAAGTTTTGACGAATGGAACGTATGGTTCCACGCGATGCAGAGCGACAGCGAAGAAATGCAGAAACGCCCCTGGCAGATTGCCCCCCACTTACTGGAAGATATTTACGATTTTGAAGACGCCATCCTCGTAGGACTCATCCTGATTACCTTTTTACAACATGCGGACAGACTGAAAATGGCATGTCTGGCACAGTTAGTCAACGTAATCGCGCCCATTATGACCGAAAACGATGGCGGCGCATGGAAACAGACCATATACTACCCCTTCCTCCATGCCTCCAAGTTCGGTCGCGGCACCGCCCTGCGCAGCGTAACCAATTCCACCATGCACGACAGCAAAAAACATGCCAACGTCACCGACGTGGAATCCGTCGCCGTATACAATGAGGAAAAAGAAGAAGTAACCATTTTCGCCGTAAACCGCAGCGTAAAAGAAGACGCCCATTTTGAAGCCGACGTCAGATGCTTCGAAGGCTACCGTGTCATCGAATATTTAGCGCTGGAACACGACGATATGAAAGTAACCAACTCCATAACCGGAGAAAAAGTAACACCCCGCAGCAAAAGCGAATACGAACTAAAAGACGGCATTTTCACCACCAACATGAAAAAATGCTCCTGGAACGTAATCCGCTTAGGCAAAACCAAATAAAAACCCAAAAAGCAAAAGGTAAAAACAACCTTTTGCTTTTTTTATGCACACAAATCATATACAACCGCAACCTCATCCGTTCTTAGGCATCTCCGCAATCGGGCTATAATTAATCCTCACCGCAATATCCTGATTATAATTCCCAAACGTCTTACCGAAAACCGTCAGGCCGCCCACATGCTCCGCGTCTTCCTCCACTTCCAGCTTAAACTTAATCGTACTCCGGAAGTCAAAATCGAAATCCCCGATACTTACCTCAGAAACCTTTAAGCCGTCAATAAAAGTCCCTTTCCGGTTAATCACCAATATTTTAAGCAGACCGTATTGGTTCCAGTTCGGATACCACCAGTCCGGCGTAAAAATACCCTTTATATTCCCAAAATCGCCGGGGCTGGTCCATACCGCCACTTTTTTATCATTAATCCGGAACGAAATATCCGAAGGCCACACATCATTGACACCCGGCGCTTCCGAACCGATTTCCAAAGAAATCGTAATCTGGTCTATTTTCTGTCCGAAAGGAATGAAGTTCGGAATGACATATTCCACATATCCCCTCGTAAACCAAAGAATATCCGCATTATACCTATCCGGATGGGCAAAATAACGGGTATCGTCCACTTCGCCGATAATCGCCGTGTTAGATGCCAGACCACAGGTCGGAAGCACTTCATAATCCGAAAAATGCCCTACCTTTAAATCCGTCTGGTACACATTCTTAAAGTCTTCCTGCGCATCCAGCTCTATCAGTATTTTATCCAGCCGAACCGAACATTTTTTTTGGTTGCCGTGTCCTGCGGACTCGTTGGTCACAATAATCAGCCCGCAGTCCTCCAACTTCTTAATATGGCTAGTCAGAGCGCCATTGGTAATATTGAGTTTACCGGCAAGCTCGTTCATGTTCATTCCGTTGTTTTCCAAAAGGAGCTTAATAATTTCGATCCGGACTTCAGAGCCCAATGCCTTAAAAATATCCAGCCCTTCGTCCAGTGACTTAATATGTAGCATACCGTTCTCCCTAATGTATATATTTTAGATATTATTAAAATATTCTATGATTAATTATATCATTTTAGGGAAATTAGTCAATCTTTTTATCTTTAAATGCCGTACCGTCCGCGTGAAATGTATGTAACAATCCCCCGTTTCCGCCTGCCGGTTTGTTCCGTACATTCCGCTGCGCAAAAAACTGCTACTCTACCACCGTCAGATAACTGCTGACCGCATACACCACCTGCCCCTGGTATTCCAGCCTTGACCAACCGGTATTGGGATTCACCCCCGTCCTCGTCACCACATCCCCGTTCTTTATCGTGGCGACCACCGTGTCGTCACTCTGCGTGCCCGGTTCGCTGCGGAGGTTACATTCGATTTTCGGCGTCACGGATTCGTTTACCTCCGTGTAGACGGAAGTATCCGGCGCCGTCTGCACGTAATCCATGTCCGTGGTCAGATAACTGCTGATGGCATACAAGGTCTGTCCGTTATATTCCACCTGCGACCAACCGTTGTTTCCCACGCCTGTACGCGTTACCGCCTCCCCGTTATGCAGAACCGCCACAATGGTATCCTCTTTGGCGGAACTTGCCTCGCTCCTTAAATTCGTCACGTTCTTTGCCGTTACCGTTTCGTTCACAGGCTGATAAACCGAAGCGGGCGCCGCTGCCGTTTCCTGCGGATGGTAATCCAAATCCGTGGTCAGGTAACTGCTGACCGCATACACCTTCTGCCCATTGTATTCCAAACGCGACCAGCCATTGGCGGATATTCCCGTCCGCACTGCCGTTTCCCCGTTCTGCAGCTTTCCCACTACCGTGGAAACATCCGCTGTACTCGGAACGCTGCGCAGGTTCGTTTCTATCTTTGCCGTAACCGTTTCCTGTACTTCCGTCATGTTCAATAAGGCTTCCGGATCCGCTTCCACCATTTCGTAGGGCGTATCATCCACCGCTTCCGCCGTTTGGCTGTAACTGAAATACGCCACATTCATATCCACGCCGTTTCCGATACCCGGTACGGTTCCCTGACTGGTGTACTGCCACATTTGGTGGGTTCCGGTGTAACTGGAAGCTGCCGTCTGCGGATAAGGGACATCCGGATATTGGGATACCCAAATCTTATATTTTGCAGTAAGCCGGTCCGTATCCCACAGCCTGTTTCCTTCCATTTCATTCTTTGATGCATAAAACATGGGTGTGTACCCCATCTCCCGTACATAATCCAAAAAAGCAACGGCACAGTCACTACGGAGTTCCTGCCCCATTCCGTACTGCCTGCTTTCCGGGGACTGGAACCCTTCACAGTTATATGCCACCGGGTATGTAATCGGATACTGTGCGATAAAACCGCAGACCCACGCGGCTTCCTCCCGCGCTTCCTCCTCTGTCACCGCCGTAGAGAAAAAATACACGCCCAGCTTGATACCCGCTTCCTTCGCCTGCTGCATATTGTATTTTGCCAGCGGGTCTTCCATAATGATTCCGGTTTTCTGCGTCCGGTATCCGATACGGATAATGGCAAATTCCACCCCGGCATCCGCTGCCTGCTGCCAGTCTACCGTCCCCTGCCATTTCGCCACGTCTACCCCGTAAGAAACTTCCCCCGTCTCGTCAGCCCCTTTTAATACGGCTTGAATATCCGCCTGTGCCCCTGCACGGTCCCCGTTCATACCATCTGCTTCCTGCGGGTCTTCCGCATCGTCCATTCCTGCTATTTCCACTGCCATGGGCATTCCGGTATGCTTATCCCCGGCTTTTTCCCCGGTTCCGTCTCCTTTGCCGTTTCCGCCTTCCCCTTCCTCCCCCTTTTCGTCCGTTCCTGCACTGCCGATTTCCCCGTCTTCGGCTTCCCGTCCTTCCCCTTTGTTTTCCTCCCCTATTTCCATAACGACGATTTCCTGCCGCGCATCCGCCTGCCCTGCATCCCCATCCTTTTCCGGCACAAGCAACTTCAGCAGGCAAACCGCCAACACAATGCCTGCCAACGCTATTCCTGCCGTTATAACCGCTTTTATCCTTCCGTTCCCGCTCTTATTGTCTCTCTGCATTTTCTCCTCCCATATCCTGCCGGTGTATCATCCTTTACCTTTAATTCTTACATGAGTAAGATTATATAACCCTTTTCGATTTTTGTATAGAACTAATCTTTATTCTAACACTTTTATGGGTATCTGGGCAGAGTATAAAATAAATTGTTTTTCTTTACATGCTATTAATAGACTGTTTTAAAGAGTTTATTTTTAAGTTATTATCATAATGAAATAGAAAGGGGTGTATTTTATTGAATCCAAATAACCATTTTTTTATAGAAAAAGACAATTTCAGCCGGGAAGCGGGAAGCATGCAGCCGGGAATCAAGAAACCGGGAATCAGACAGC
>CANTGP010000053.1 GCA_947653315.1 uncultured Lachnospiraceae bacterium | reverse complement strand
TTTAGGTATGGGAACTTGGGGAATTGGCGAAGACACTTCTAAGAAAAAGGATGAGTTTCATATGGCGGATAAAAGGGAAGACGTGAAGAAGTGGTATGATGGTTTTACCATTGGGGATTTGCGGGATATTTATAATCCGTGGTCGGTGATTAACTTTTTGGATACGGGGGAATTAAAGTCTTACTGGGCGAACACGAGTTCCAATGGACTGGCGGGAAAGCTGCTTAGGCAGGGCAGTCAGGATATGAAGATGCAGTTTGAACAGTTGCTTTCCGGCAAAACGGTGGAAAGCCGGATTGATGAGGATATTGCATTCCATCAATTGGAGCAGAATGAAAATATGGTCTTTAGCCTTTTTTTGGCAGGCGGGTATTTGAAAATCGTGGAAATACGGGGGAATATTTATGAAATGGCGCTTACAAATTATGAAGTGAAGAAGATGTTTGAAAATATGGTGCTTGACTGGTTTGCGGAAGATGCGCCGAATTATAACCGTTTTGTGAAAGCATTATTGCTTGGGGATGTGGATGCCATGAATTTTTATATGGAGAATGTAGCGGAGTCCATGTTCAGTTCCTTTGATACCGGAAACCGTCCGTCCAAAAAGACAAATCCGGAACGGTTTTACCATGGGTTTGTGCTTGGGCTGTTGGTGGATTTGGCAGGCAGGTATGTGGTGACTTCCAACCGCGAAAGCGGTTTCGGGCGGTATGATGTGATGCTGGAACCGTTAAAGAAGGGGGACGACGGCATTCTTTTGGAATTTAAGGTTTTTGACCCGAAAAAGGAAGCGGATTTGGAGGAAACGGTACAGGCGGCGCTGCGGCAGATGGAAGAAAAGAAGTACGGTCAGGTGTTGGAGGCGCATGGGCTCAAAGGGGAACATATCCGTATGTACGGACTGGCTTTTGAGGGGAAGAACGTATTGATAGGGACGAAGTGACGGGAACGAAGGAAAAAACAGGAACCGGAATTGAGAAGGGAGATTCCAATGCAAAGGATATTGGTGGTGGATGATGCGGAACTGAACCGCAATTTGCTGCAGCATATACTGGAAGATGATTATACGGTGGATTTGGCGGAAAACGGGGAGCAGGCGCTACGGATATTGGAGGAGAACAGACAGGAGACGGCGGCGCTTCTTTTGGACTTGCGGATGCCGAAGATGGACGGTTTTGCGGTCATTATGCAGATGAGGGAAAAGGGATGGATACAGAGGATTCCCGTGCTGATTATCAGCGGCGAATGTGCCGTGGAAACGGAAAACAGGTGTTTTGAGCTCGGCGTTTCGGATTTTATCCGTAAGCCGTTCGTAAGCTCCACCGTGAAAAACCGCTTAAAAAATACCATAGAGTTGTTTGATTGCAAGAACCGGCTGGAAATGAAGGTAGAGGAGCAGGAGGAAACGTTAAAGAAGCAGGATGAAATCATCCGCATCCAGGCGGAGAAACTAAAGGAGGCGAAGTCTTTCCACCGTCTGATGCTGGAATACCAGTCCGCCATTATGGAAGTGGAAACAAGGTTAAAGTCGTTAAACGCGGAATTTTCCCAGGAATACAACAGGAATCCCTTCGAGTCCATAAAAAGCAGGTTAAAAACGCCGGAGAGTATTTATGAAAAGCTGGAGCGGAAAGGGTATCCTGCCACGGTGGAAAATATCCGGGAACAACTGATGGACGTGGCGGGGGTGCGGGTCATTTGTTCTTTCCCGGACGATATCTACCGGCTGGCGGAGCTGTTTACCGGGCAGGATGACATTACCGTACTGCGGGTGAAGGATTATATCAGGAATCCGAAGCCCAACGGCTACCGGAGCCTCCACCTGATTTTGAGCGTGCCGATTTTCCTGTCCGGCGGAAAGAAGAAGATGAACGTGGAAATGCAGTTCCGCACCATAGCCATGGATTTTTGGGCGAGCGTGGAACATAAGTTAAAGTATAAAAAGGACGTGGAGGATGCGGAGGAAATTGTGGGGCAGTTGAAAATCTGTGCGGATTCCATAGAAACGTTGGATTACCGGATGCAGGAAATCAGGAACCGGATTGATAACCGGGACGCGGCGCCGGCAACGGAAAAAAATATGTTGCAGGAGCCGCCTTCCGGTTAAGATATACCGGAAGGCATTCTCCATGCACACGGGCGCCCGGCCGGATACGTTTATGCATGGCGGATATTGGTAAATTCGGAGATTTCCCTGTTTACGGTCACCAAATCGTCCACGCACAGGTCATGGACGGAAGTGTGTCCCGTAATCCGGGCGAAGGTCTTTAATTCTTCCAAGGTAACGTTCAGGTAATTTGCCACCCTTTGTGCGGATTGGTCAACCTTAAGCCGTTTCCGCAGTTCCGGGTTTTGCGTGGCGATACCTACCGGACAGTTGCCGGAACCGCAAATCCGGTACTGCTGGCACGCCGCCGCAATTAATGCCGCGCTTGCAACCGCCACGGCGTCCGCTCCCATGGCAAGGGCTTTGGCCGCATCCGCGGATACGCGCAGTCCCCCGGTGATGACGAGGGAAATGTCGGAATGTACGGAATCCAGATATTTCCTTGCACGGTACAGGGCATATACGGTGGGTACGGTAGTGGCTTCCCGCAGGAAAAACGGGCTGGAGCCGGTTGCGCCGCCCCTGCCGTCAATGGTTATGAAATCCGGTTCCGCATAGACACAGTATTCCAAATCCCGTTCGATTTTGCCGGCGGCAATTTTAATGCCGATGGGTCTGCCGTCCGATCGAACCCGCAGCATCGTAACCATTTCTTTTAAGTCTTCTTTGGAACGGAGTTCGGGGAAACGGCTGGGGCTTTGGATATCCTCCCCCTGTTTTTTCCCGCGGATACGCGCGATTTCCGCCGTTACTTTTTCACCCGGAAGATGGCCGCCCATGCCCGGTTTGGTTCCCTGTCCGATTTTGATTTCGATGGCGTTCGCCGCACGCAGGTTTTCGTCCGTTACGCTGTATTTATTGGGTATGTATTCGAAAATATATTGATAGGATGCTTCCCGTTCTTCGGGAAGGATACCGCCTTCCCCGCTGCACATTGCCGTCTTTGCCATGGCAGACCCTTTTGCCAAAGCCACCTTGATTTCTTTGGATAATGCGCCGAAGGACATGTGGGAAATGTAAACGGGATTTTCCAAAATCATCGGGCGTTTTGCGTGTTTTCCGATTACGGTCATGGCGGATACGGGCACCCCGTCATCCAGCGGGGCAGGATTTAACTGCGCCCCCAAAAGCAGGATGTCGTCCCAGCTCGGCATGGGCATCCGTGTTCCCATGGAACCGCCGATGCTTTTGCCCGTAACCGCCATTTGGTGGATTTCTTCCATATAGCGGCAGGAAGCGTCGGTACGGTAGAAACTTTTGTCATAGCTTAAGTCGTTGGACTCCGTGACGTTTTGGGCTTCCAATCCTGTTTTCTTAACTTCCTCCCCGGCTTCCCGGAATTTTTCCGAAGGCTGGCGGCAGACCGGACATTCTTTTGGCGGTGTGTCCCCTTCATGGACGTATCCGCAAACGCTGCAAATAAATTTTTTCATGTGCTTTTGACCTTTCTTTTGGTGTTTTGTGGTATGGTTGGATAGTTTTTTATCATTTTACCTTTTTCGGCGGGATTATGCAATGAAAAAAGATTACGGTATATGCGGGAACGGTGGATGGCAATTTTCATCAATCAAAACGCAATTTCCCGGATTGTACCAGGCTGCCGCCAATGGTAAAATCATATTGTCATATTGTCGGATAAGCGGGCGGTATTGTTACGGAGGATATGCCGCGAGGGTTTGCATATCATAAGCGGAGGTATGGGATGACGGTGGAATTGGATGGAGAATGGCGGGCGGAAATCGGAGACGGGAAGAAATATACCATGCATTTGCCGGGGACATTGGACGGGAACCGGATTGGGTTTCCCGACATCGGGCGTAACCGGTGGCATCCCGATGCCGGACTTGGGACGGCGCGGGAGGAGACAGCGGCGGATGCGCCGATTCCTACGAGGTTTACACGGAAATATACTTATGAGGGGGCCGTGCGGCTGACGCGCAGCCTGACTTTTACGGAGCCTGCCGGAAAAAGGGTTTTTCTGGAAGCGGAGAGGGCAAGATGCTTAAGTCTGCTTGTGGATGGCAGTAAGGTCCCGTGTTTTGCGGAGGGAACGCTCAGTACGCCTTATGTGTTTGAAGTAACGGGAATGCTGCATGGGACTCATGAGATTACGCTGGTGTCGGATAACAGTTATCCGGGACTTCCCCATGACGATATTCTCTATTCTTCCGCGGCAACCGATGAGACGCAGACGAATTGGAACGGTGTGCTTGGGTATCTGCGCTTAAGGACGGAGGATGCCGTCTTTTTGGAAGATGTGCGGATTTATCCGTCGGGAAACACGCTGACAGTGAAGGCCGCACTCTGTGCGGACATGCCATGGAAAGGCGTCCTGTCCGTGGTATCCGACGTTTTGAAGGAATCCGTTTCCATGGCAGTTTCGGTGGAAAGAGGGAGGACGGAGGTTGTTTGGGAGTCTTTGGAACTGCGGGAGGGTGTCAGGCGGTGGGATGAGTATGAAGGCTGTCTGTATTCATTGACGGTTTCCCTGCCCGACGGAACGTTTCGGACTGCGGATTTTGGGGTAAGGGATTTCGCGGCAGGCGCAAGGGGCAGGCTGGAATTAAACGGCAGGACGGTTTTCCTGCGCGGTGAGACCAACTGCGCGGTGTTTCCGGAAACCGGACACGCACCGATGTCTGTGGATGAATGGGAAAAGATTCTGCGGACTTACCGGTCTTATGGCGTGAATTGTGTACGTTTCCATTCCCATTGTCCCCCGGAGGCGGCATTTACGGCCGCAGACCGCATGGGAATGCTGATGCAGCCGGAACTTTCCCATTGGAATCCCAAAGATGCATTTGGTTCGGAAGAAAGTGAAACCTATTACAGGACGGAACTTTTGGGGATACTTCGGATGCTGGCCAACCATCCTTCTTTTGTGATGCTGACACTGGGGAACGAACTGCATGCATCGGAGATTGGGCATAAAAGAATGCAGGAACTTCTGACGATGGCAAGAACGATTGATTCGACGAGACTGTATGCGGACGGCTCCAATACCCATTACGGGGAGATCGGATGTGACAAAACCAGCGATTTCTATACAGCCGCAAAGTTTTATGCCAGTGATTTGCGCGGGACTTTTGCGGATATGGAAGGATATATTAACCGGAGCTATCCGGATGCAAGGACGGATTATCACGAAACCATGGAACGGCTGCGGAAGGAGTACGGAGGACCCGTATTCGGTTTTGAAGTGGGGCAGTTTGAGGTTTTGCCTGATTTTGGAGAACTGGAGGAGTTTCATGGGGTATCGCTGCCGGTCAACCTGGAATTGATCCGGGAGCGGGTGGGAAAGCAGGGACTTGCAAAAGACTGGGGAAAATATGTGGAGGCTACGGGAGAACTAGCCAGGCTCGGATACCGGGAGGAAGTGGAAGCAGCCATGCGCACGGAGCAGCTTTCCGGAATCTTCCTGTTGGGGATGCAGGATTTTCCGGGTCAGGGTACGGCCCTGGTAGGTATGCTCAATTCCCATTTGCAGCCGAAGCCCTTTGATTTTGCGAGACCGGAAGCCTTCCGGGCATTTTTCACGGATCAGATTCCGCTGGTGCTTTTGCCGAAATATACCTATGAAAATACGGAATCGCTGCAAGCGGAAATCCGGGTGGCCAACTATGGGAAACAGGCGCTTAACGGGGATTTGCGGTGCCGGTTTACGGGGCAGGATTTTGATTGGGAATTATGTTTGGAAAGGAATCTGGTCTGTCCGCCGGGGGAATTGACGCATGCCGCGATGCTGGACTATCCGCTGGCGGCAATTGAGAGACCGGTACGCCTTACTTTGACGGTTTCGATTGGCAGTGCATCCAACTGCTATCCGGTTTGGGTATATCCTCCGGTAAAACCGGTATGTCCGGAAAGTATCCTGGAGACACGGCATTTTGACGACAGGGCAAAGGCAAAATTAAAAGCGGGGGGAACCGTGTATTTGTCGCCGCCATCCACGAAAGAAGCGCTGCCGAATTCCATTCAGGCACAGTTTACCACGGATTTTTGGTCGGTGGGCACTTTTGCCGGACAGGAAGGCGGTATGGGGCAGTTGATTGACGCAGGGCATCCTGTTTTCAGGAATTTCCCGACCGAGTTCCATTCCGACTGGCAGTGGTGGGCGATGGCAACGCAGCGGGCGGTGGTTCTGCCGGAAAGATATAAATCCATCGTCACGGAAATGGACAGTTTTGCCTGGCTGCGTCCCATGACACAGCTTATGGAATGCCGCTGCGGCGGTGGAAAGCTGCTGTTTTCATCCATGGGGCTGCAGAATTTGCAGCGTTATCCGGAAGCGCGTGCGCTGTTGGCGTCCATATACCGGTATCTGGATTCGGAAGATTTTACTCCGGAGCAGGAAATAGGGGTGGCAGTGATGGAAACATTGGTGAAATAAAACGGAAAAAGGGATTCCGCAGGCATTTTAATAATTCCTTGGACGAAAAGGGAAAACGATGTTATAATGGCTATGTTATAAGCGTACTTTTGTTCCATGGAATGCGGTACGGAGAAATCATTCCCGGAGCGGGGAAAATGAGGAGGAAGCAATGATGAATGCAAAATCAAAATTCGGAGTAAAAGAAGTGGTTGCGGTGGGGATTGGCGCAGCGCTGTTTGTGGCGCTGACGAACGTGCAGGTTCCTTTGGGGATTCCCAATACCGCGTTACAGCCCAGGGCTGCGCTTTTGGCATTTTTATCCGCAGTATTCGGTCCTATCGTCGGGGCGGCGGTGGGCATCATCGGCCATGCGCTGGGCGACATGTTTTTTTATGGGAGCGCATGGTGGAGCTGGGTGTTCCCGGAAGCCGTTTTTGCCGTTGCCGTAGGGGCATTTGCCAACCAATACGGGATTCGGGAAGGTGCATTCGGGAAAAAGGAAATCATCCTTTTTAACGTGATGCAGGTAATCGGCAATGCGGCAGCGTGGATTGTGGCGGCGCCTTTACTCGATATCCTGATTTACAAGGAACCGGTGAAAAAAGTGTTTTTACAGGGATTAGGAGCATGGCTCGGGAACATTATCATGATTGCTGTCCTTGGAACGCTGCTGATTGTGGGTTATGCGAAAGTGGGGGCAAAGTCTTCCAGTCTGTCGAAAGAGGATTAAGTACTTATGACGCCGATAATAGAGTTTAAGGACTATACTTTTAAATATCGGGCACAGAAGGAACCGACGCTCCGGAATATCAACCTTACGGTGAATTCCGGGGAAAAGGTTCTGATTGTGGGACCATCCGGGTCGGGGAAATCGACGATTGCCCACTGTATCAACGGACTGGTTCCATTTTCATTTGCCGGTGAAAGCAGCGGGACGCTGCGCGTGAAAGGGGAGGACCCGGCGAAGCTGGGGATTTTCGGCATGTCCAAAATAGCGGGAACGGTTCTGCAGGATACCAATGGCCAGTTTATCGGGCTGACCGTTGCGGAGGACATTGCGTTTGCCCTGGAAAACGATATGGTGCCCCAGGAGGAAATGTTTGACCGGGTGGGTCAAGTGGCGGAAACGGTGGAAGTGCAGACGCTTTTGGGACATGCGCCGTGGGAATTGTCAGGCGGGCAGAAACAGCGGGTGTCCATGGCAGGGGTCATGGTGGACGATGTGGAAATCCTGCTGTTTGACGAGCCCTTGGCAAACTTGGATCCTGCCACGGGAAAACGTGCCATTGATTTGATTGATAAAATCAGTAAAAACAAAAAGACGACAATCCTTATCATCGAGCACCGCCTGGAGGATGCCCTATACCGCGACGTGGACCGTATCGTGGTAATGGGCGAAGGACGCATTGTTGCGGATGAAAAACCGGACGTGCTGCTTGCCGGAAACGTGTTAAAGGAGCAGGGGATCCGTGAACCTCTTTACGTTACGGCGTTGAAACACGCAGGCTGCACGGTGACGGCGGAAAGCATGCCCAAGCATATCGAAACCATGGACTTGGAGCCTTATAAGGAACCGTTAAACCGGTGGTTCCGTGCCGTCCGTTTTGAAAAACCAAAGAAAACGCAGGATTGCGTACTTTCCGTAAAGGATTTGTATTTCTCTTATACGGAGGGGAATCCGGTGCTGCAGCATATCCATTTCGACATCAGGAAGGGGGAAATGGTCAGCATTGTGGGGAAGAACGGTGCGGGCAAATCCACCCTTGCGGGGATTATCTGCGGGTTCCTTAAGCCTACGCGGGGGCAGATTTTGTTAAACGGCGGGGATATTTCCGGTCTGTCCATCCGGGAGCGGGGGGAGAAAATCGGACTGGTGATGCAGAGTCCCGGTCAGATGATATCCAAACCCATGATTTATGAGGAAGTGGCGCTCGGACTTGCGGTGCGCGGCGTGCCGGAAGACGAAATTCGGGAACGCGTATACCGGACCCTGAAAATATGCGGTTTGTACCCGTTCCGCAACTGGCCGATATCGGCATTGAGCTACGGACAGAAAAAGAGGGTGACGATTGCGTCCATTTTGGTCATGGACCCGGAAATCCTTATTTTGGACGAGCCGACGGCGGGGCAGGATTACAGGCATTATACGGAAATCATGGAGTTTTTGAAGGAAATAAATGAAACCTATGGGATTACGATTCTGATGATTACCCACGACATGCACCTGATGCTGGAATATACGGACCGGGCGGTGGTGATTTCGGACGGTCACCTGCTGGCGGATGATACGCCGGCGAAGGTGCTGACGGACGGGGCGATTGCGGATAAGGCATATTTGAAGAAGACATCCCTGTACGATTTGGCGGTGCGGTGCGGAATCGGCAGCCCGTCGGAGTTTGTGGAGCGTTTTATCCACTATGAAAGGGAAACGGGGGAAGGGAGGATGCGTCATGGCGAGGATACTGACTTATGAGGAAAAAGATACCTGGATCCACAGGCTCAGCGGCGTGACGAAGCTGGTGTTTTTCCTTCTGTGGACGATGACCAGTATGCTTTCCTATGATACGCGGGTGCTTTTTGCGATGATGGCGGCGAGTCTCGTGATTTATAAAATGTCGAAAACCCGGTGGAAACAGGTGGGGACGGTATTGAAATTCATCCTGTTTTTTTTGGTGGTTAATTTAATTGCGATTTTCCTGTTTTCCCCTTATGAGGGTGTGGGGATTTACGGGACACGGACCGATTTATTTCATCTGTTCGGGAATTACTGGGTGACGCGGGAGCAGCTTTTTTATGAGCTGAATGTGCTGATGAAATACGTAACCATCGTTCCGGCGGTGTTTATGTTCGTGGTGACTACCAATCCCAGCGAATTTGCGGCATCCTTAAACCGCATCGGTATCAGTTACAACATCGGGTATGCGGTGGCGATTGCCTTGCGTTATATACCGGATGTGCAGGACGATTTTTCCAAAATACGGAATGCACAGGAGGCGAGGGGAATCGAAATGACAGGGAAAGCACCGCTGCTACGCCGCATTAAGAATACGGCAGCCATTATTTTTCCCTTGATTTTCACCAGTATGGAGCGCATCGACGTGGTGAGCAACGCCATGGAATTGCGGGGATTCGGGAAGCATAAGAAACGGACGTGGTACATGGGGAAGAAGCTGGAAACGGCGGATTATGCCACACTGATAGTGACTGTGGCGGTTACGGTATTGTTTTTGGCGGTGACGTTCCATGACGGGAACCGGTTTTACAATCCTTTTGCGGGATAGAGGACTTTATGCCCGGATGCGGCAAATAGGAATGCAAATGGGAATGGGGTAAATGGGATGAGGATGACGGAATTAAGGTGCCCGGCGTGCGGCGGGGATTTGAAAATCGATAAAAACAATCCGAATATTGCAATTTGCGATTATTGTAATACACAGTTTTTCCTTGAGAAGGAAACCGGTTTTTTGAACCCGGAAGGGAAATATGTGGCGAAAGAGATTCCGAAAAGCGGAACCGGCAGGGAAACGTGCGGGCGGAAGCGTATGGTGTCAGGGGGATTGCTTGGAATGGCACTGATGGCGTTGGTTTGCGGGATGCGGATATACCTAAGGTGGGAACGGGCGAATGAGCGCGCCAGGAATGCCATGCAGCAGCAGGCGGCAAAGAACTGGGAAATCCAGGAGAGGGATTTAAAATCCGCTTTGGATGAGCAGCTTACGGACCGGATGACGGATATTTATTTTGACGGCTACGGACCGGAAACCGGGGAGCAGCCGTTGGCGGGAGCGTTCGGCGAAACGGCGGAGCGGATTTTCGGAAAACCGGCGGATGAAATCACGGAAAAAGAACTAGCGCAGATCAAGTGGCTGGAAACGGAAAGGGATATGGATTACCTGTATGTGGGATACAGCCTTTCGGATCCTTACGGGGAAGACGGGGCGGAGCTGACCTGGTTTACTTTTCCCGACGATATGGATGCCGGGGTGTCCTGCCTGTTCCGGTTTACGGGATTAAGGAAATTGGATTTGTACCAGCATATCGGTGCGGAAGATATCCGCGGACTGGACCTTGCGGGTATTGGCGGGTATTTCGGAAGCCTGCAGGAATTGGCGGACATGCTGGGGAATCCCGGCGGCCTGCGGGAACTGCATATCATGGGTAGCATGGACAGTTTGGGGGGATTGGAGAAGTTTGCCGGACTGCAGACGTTGCGGCTGGACCGTGCGGACGGGCTGGGCCTGGGGCAGTTGGTGGGATTGCCGCAGCTTAAATCGCTGTCCGTGGAATGCGGCGACGCTTCCTGTGATTTGTCGGTGCTTGGCGTGTTGGACGGACTGGAAGAATTGTATGTGGAAGTGGACGGATTAAAGAACCTGGAATTCCTAAAGGGCATGGAGGGGTTAAAGAAGCTGGAAATCGTGGATGCCGATATCCTGTCTTTGGAAGGGCTGGCAGGGTTGAACGGTCTGACGTCTTTGCGTGTTTGGGACTGCGATAAATTAAAGTCAATGGAACTGCCGGGGGAACTGGCAGGGGTAAAGGAATTGGCGTTGGAGCTGCCTTACGACTGCATACCGCCGGACCTTACGGGATTTGGGCAGGTGGAGGTACTAAAGCTGTCCGGATTTCAGGATTGTTCCTTTTTGGGAGGCATGGCAAATCTGAAGTCCCTGACGCTGGAAAGTTGTGAAATCGGTTCCGGCACAAATTTGACCGGACTGGTCAAATTGGAGGAACTGACATGCAGCGCATTTATGCAGCCGGGGCAGCCGCTTGGGTTTGTTGCGGATTTTCCCGCGTTAAAAAAAGTCGATGTGAGCGGGATGTCGACATTTGATGATATTTCCGGGATTTTTAACATCAAGGGTCTTGTTTCCTTGGATATCAGCGGGGTAGAATGTGAGATTGATTTTGACCGGATCGGGGACAACCCTTCGCTGGAAGTACTGCGGATGGACGGTATCCGGCTGTATGAAAATGTACGTACCGGGGGTTCCGACGGGTATTACTGGGCGGACTGGGACGATGTGGTACTGGACGGACACACGGATTTCCTGAAACACTTTCCGGGGCTTAAGGAATTGGGGCTGGCGGAGAACGAACTGACGGACATCGGGTTTGCTTCCGGCCTGCCGCAGTTGGAACGGCTGGACATTTCGGGCAATTATGTGACGGACCTGCGGCCGCTGGCAGGGATAGCGCCGCTGCGTCTGGTGAACTGTACGGATAATCCCATATCCAACGGGAGAGTGCTGGGGGACGGGGTGCTGCTTGTGACGGATGGCGGCACGGGAATGCAATGATGCGGCAGAACCCGGTAAAAGAAAGGAGCGGCAACAGTTCAGCCCGAATGTTGTGTTTGGGGGCGGACGCCCGTACGTGGGTTTTTTAGTGGCCGTCAGCAGCGCAACTGCCTGTCCCGGTTTTCCGTGCACTTTT
>CANTGP010000052.1 GCA_947653315.1 uncultured Lachnospiraceae bacterium | reverse complement strand
AGTCACAAACGAACTGCAAAAGCAGGCAAATGAAATGCAGAAACAGGTAAAAAATAGAAAAGAACATCCGGCCGAACAACTGCAAGCTACCGGGAACGCAGAAGATTTCAGAGGCGAGGAGGATTGTCCAAAAAAATACGCATTACTTATTCATAAAAAATTTACACATAATCTCTTTCCTTTTTGGCAAAATAGTATTAATATATTCCTATAACACCGAATTTGAAAGGAGTATTTCTATGGCTAAAAAATTCAGCAAATTATTAATGTTTACTGCCTTTGCAGGTGCGGCGGTGGCAGGCGCCTATTATTATTTGCAGAATAAAAATTCCTCCCTCTCCGACGGTATGGAGGGCGATGATGATTATGATGACTTCAGCGATGATCTCGATGACGATACGGAAAGCAAAGACGCAACCCGTAACTATGTTGCACTGAATCTTGAGAAAGCGGAAGACGCGGCGGCGGAAACCATGAAAGAAGCGGCAGAAAAAGCGGCAGACGTTACGGACAACGTAAAAGAAGGCGTTACGCAGGCGGCAAAAGATATGACAAATGCCGCAAAAGATATGGCACATGCTGCAAAAGAAGTAACGGCGGAAACGGCGGCAGCCGTAAAGGAAGCGGCAAAAGACATTGCCGGAACCACGGAATCCAAAATTGAAGAATTTTTTGACGATGATGAGGAAGACAATTCCGCAGATTCCATCTGACCGAAGCCGGAAAAACCCGCAGTAATTCGTTACTGCGGGTATATCTTTTTATGCACAGCCCCGCATATGGAAGTTTGCTGTTTCACAGCATGCGGGGCGCGCGGCGAGTAGGGGAGAAAAACCTTCCCCTACTTGATTAGCATGTTTTTTCGGGGATACATCCGTTACCCCTTGATGATCTCCACCATTCTCTGCATATCCGAAATCAATTCCCTGGAATAATTCTCCGCTTCCCGGTATACCCGTTCCGCACCGGAATAATCCCCATTGTTAATTGCATGGATGACCGCCCCGCCGTATTCATGGAATTTTTTGTGCTTGGGTCCAAGACCTTCCCAAATCGGTTTTACGCCGGGGATTTTCGGCGACATGGCATAGTAAAAATGTCCGAATCCGCACTTGGAGGAATCCAACTGCAGGGGAATTACCGTCCGTTCATCCACCATGCGCTTTAAATTTCCAAGCCATGTGTGGTGCGCGTTGATGGCATTGTTCACATACTGGGCGAATTCGCTGTTTTCCAAATGGAAAAAGGCGTCTTCCGTCATGCTTCCCATCTGTTTTACCGCATCATCCAGCATTTTTTCGATACCCACCACCGGTTCCACCGCCTTCTTTAGCTCCTGGCTGACCTGACGCATGAAATCCGTACTGTCCTTGAGCTGGTTCTCCATTTCCGTCATGGAACTGCTGATTTCCTCACTGACCGCCGCGATGGACCCCATGGACTCATTCACCTTGGACACATGGACTTGGCTCTCGTCGTTTAACTCCCATACATGCTTAATCTTTTCCGACATGTTGTTAAGGACGGCAATGGTATCGGACGTGCTGTCCAGGCTTTTCTGCGATGCACTTTCAATATTTTCCACAAATTCACTCATATTGCCGGTCAGTTTTTGGGTTTCCTCCGCCAAAGTACGGATTTCACCCGCCACCACGGCAAACCCCCGTCCCGCTTCCCCTGCCCGGGCGGCTTCGATGGAAGCGTTTAGAGCCAAAAGGTTCGTCTGTAAGGAAATGGAGCCGATTCCGGCAATAACTTCGTTCATCCGCCCGATAATGGACATCAAATCATCCATATCCTGACGCAGCGCATTGGAGACGGCGATCGTTTGGTCGGAAAGTTCCTTAATCCCGGTCAGTTCCGCCTGCCCTTCCTCAATCCGCTTATATACTTCCCCCGTTGCCGAAGACACGTCGAGAATCGTATTCGTCAATTCCTCATGCTGGTTGTTTGCCCTGCCGGACGACCCGGCACTTTCCCAGGAAGCGCCGAAAATCGTTTCCGTCGCCTTTTCCACATTCCGGGAAATATCCATGATTTTCTCTGTCTGGTGCTGCATGGTCAGGTCCAAAGAACTGATCTGCATAACCGCTTTAATATTCTTATCCAGTAGCTCCGCGAACTGCTCCCTGCCTTTCCGGAGTCTGCGGTAAATACTGTCAAGTTCCGGGACTCTTGAATAATCGGCATCCTTCAGCTCAGAAACCGATTTCATCAGCGCCCTTTTTCTTTTTTCCATCATCATTTACTTGTCCTCTCTTTTTTAGATTCCAAACAAAACGACTGCACTACTTCCATCATACGGAATTTTCCGGTTTTTGCAAGTCTTTTTCCAAGGAACATTTCCCCAAAAATAATTATCCGGAACCCAGAGCGTGTTTGGAAATATTCCTTACCACAGATTTTACCATACGGAACGTGCTTATGTCTATGCCCAAACCTTCTCCAGCAACTCCAATCCCGTTCGGATCTGCCCCTTATCCAACGCCGCATAGCCGAGGACTACCGTACCGCCCTCCTGCTTCGGCGCCACGCCGTCCATGCAAAATTCCGACAGTCCGTATACCCTCACACCGGCTTTCACTGCCCGTTCCACCAGCAGCTTTTCACTCCGTCCCCGCTTGTCCCGCAGCAACAGGTGCAGCCCTGCATTTTCCCCCGACAATGCGAAGTTCCGCCCCATCCCCCTGCATCCGTTTACCATCAGGTCATGCTTTTCACGGTATACTTTCCGCATCCGGTTCAGGTGCCGCTCAAAATGCCCTCCTGCAATGAACTCATTCAATATCCTTTGGTCAATACGTGATACCGTCGTGGAATAAATACGGCACCGTTCCTCATATACGCGCAGCAGCGGCAGGGGCAGCACCATATATCCGATACGGATGGCAGGAGCAATGGATTTGGAGAATGTTCCGGTATAAATGACTTTTCCAAGCCGGTCGGATGCCTGCAGCGACGGAATGGGTTTTCCCTTGAAACGGAATTCGCTGTCATAATCGTCCTCGATGACATAGCGTCCTTCCTGCTCTCCTGCCCATTTTAACAGTTCCATCCGGCGCCCGATGGGCATGACCACGCCCATGGGATATTGGTGGGAGGGCATCACATACGCTACTTTCGCCGCAGTCTTCCTAAGCCCTTCCACACTCATGCCAAAACCGTCCATTTCCACCGCGGATATGGGGTATGCAAAAGACTCGAAGATGCGGTATGCCTTCCGGTACGTGGGATTTTCCATGGCAACCTCCACATGCCTGCCCAAAATCTTCTCCAACAGCATGAGGATATAATCGTTTCCCGCCCCGATAATCACCTGTTCCGGCCTGCAGTTCACCCCCCTGGAGGAATGGAGGTAACGGGCAATGGTTTCCCGCAGCGCATAATCTCCCTTCGGGGAACCGGAAGAAAACATTTCGCTGTTGGCATCCACCAATATATCCTTCGTAATCTTCTTCCATGTCGCATAGGGAAATACCGTCATGTCGATTCCGTCCGGTGAAAAATCACATACATACGGACTGCCTGCCGTTTCTCCCGGCTCCTTCCGCCGTTCCCCCGCATTGCGTTCCCCGTCCGCCGCACCGGATTCCCGTCCCGTTTCCCGGAAAGGCGCGCCGCTTTTTACGGCTGTCCCCCAATCCGCCAAATCAAATAATTCCTCCACCTGACAGACAAAATATCCCCGGTACGGTCTCGCCTCAATGTATCCTTCCGAAAGAAGCTGTCCATAAGCAAGCTCTACCGTACTGCGGGACACCTGCAGGAATTCCGACAGGGAACGAGTAGAGGGAAGCCTCTCCCCAAAGCGAAGCCTCCCTTTCCTGATTTCTTCCTTTATGTATCCGTAAATCTGTTCATATAAATGCTTTCCACCGTCCTGGCACAAAGCAACCAACAAACCGTTCATGGCTGATCCGTTCACACCCTACTCTTTTTTTGCCGCGTTTTTCATTTTTACCTGCTTCACGATCTGATCCTTTAAGTCCCTTGCCTTATCCTTCATCCTCGGATTGGCGCTGACAGAGGTGATAATCGATGAAACCAGTTTGGAAGCCACGTCAAACTGTTCAAATTTGGTGGCGGTTACCGCAATGACGTAATCCACCGTAGGCTCATCCATGCCGCACATGGGAAAACTTTCCGACTGCCTTGCCGCAAGGAAACCGTCCAGCGCATTTTTTAAGAACTCCATTTCCTCATCGTCAACCGCTTTTTTCTTAGCCGCATATTCCGGGTCTGCCTTATCCAGTTTCTCCCCCTTGCCCCGCAAAAGCCATGCGGTTTTTAAACAGATATACGCCTTCTCGCTGGGTTTCGCCAGTTTCACGATGGCATTTGCCAAAGCCACTTTATAGCGCTCCAGCGCCTCGTCATACGTATACAGCTCTTTGTATTCCGTATGGGGCTTGAAATTGGCGGAAATCATTTCCTTAATCCGCTTTGCCTGTGGGGAAGTAATGAATTTAAAATAACGGCTCAGTGTGGCATAACCGCAGCACGGACACATAATAATATCATATTTCAACAAATCCACATGTTCGTATTTCGGCCTGAGGTCCGTATCCGTACCAATCAGCTTCGCCTTACCCACCTTTACCGTTCTTGACTTAAATTCCTTGTCACAAATCGGGCAGGTAAAAGTCTTGTCAAAAAGGAAATCCTGCTCCTGCACCTGCGGCGGAGGGGGAGCCGCTGCCGCTGCCACCGCTTCCTTTTCCTTCGGTTTTTCGTACAAATCCATATTCTGCAAGTTTCCAAGACCGAACCCCTCAAGTCCGGATAACAATCCACTCATATCTTTCTCCTCCACAATCTGTATTATATTGGTTTCGGCAATACATAAGAACTCTTTAAGGACACAATCCGGTTGAACACAAGGCTGCCCGGTTTGGAATCCTTACAGTCCACGCAGAAATAACCCTGGCGGACAAACTGGAAGCTGTCAAATGCCTTGGCATCCGCCAGCGCAGGCTCCAAAAAACACTCCTTCAGCACGGTCAGGGAACCGGGATTCAGATTCAGGGAACCGTCCTCATTGTATACGCCCTTTTCCTCATCGATGATATTTTCGTACAGCCTGACTTCCGCCTTCACCGCACCCTGCGCCGGTACCCAGTGTATCGTTCCCTTTACCTTCCTTCCGGTAAATCCGGTACCGCATTTCGTCTCCGGGTCATAGGTGGCATGTACTTCCGTCACCCTGCCGTTTTCGTCCTTCACGCAGCCGGTACAGGTGACAAAATAAGCGTTCATCAGCCTTACTTCATTGCCCGGATACAGGCGGAAATATTTCTTCGGCGGTTCCTCCATGAAGTCTTCCCTGTCAATGTACAGTTCCCTTCCAAAAGGCACCTCCCGCGTTCCCATGGCTTCGTTTTCCATGTTATTCGCCACGGTAAGCATCTCCGTCTTTCCTTCCGGGTAATTGTCAATGACCAGCTTCACGGGATCCAGCGCCGCCATCATCCTCGGACGCTTCATCTTTAAGTCTTCCCGGATGCAATATTCCAGCATCGCATAATCCACGGAGGAATTGCTCTTGGAAACACCGCACAAATCCACAAACATACGGATGGATTCCGGCGTAAATCCCCTCCTGCGCAACGCCGCAATGGACACAAGGCGGGGATCATCCCATCCGTCCACAATTCCTTCTTCCACCAGTTTCTTTATATATCTCTTACCCGTCACCACATTGGTCAGATACATCTTGGCAAACTCAATCTGCTTTGGCGGGCAGGGGTATTCCAGTTCGCGCACCACCCAGTCGTACAGCGGTCTGTGGTCCTCAAATTCCAACGTACAAATCGAATGGGTGATTCCCTCTATGGCATCTTCGATGGGATGGGCGAAATCATACATCGGGTATATGCACCATTTATCCCCCGTATTATGGTGCGCCATATGCGCCACACGGTAAATCACCGGATCACGCATGTTCATGTTGGGGGACTTCATGTCTATCTTTGCCCGCAATACCTTCTCCCCGTCCCGGAACACGCCGTTTTTCATATCCTCAAACAGCTTCAGGTTTTCCTCTATATCCCTGTCCCTGTTTGGGTCATCCGTTCCCGGCTCGGTCAATGTACCGCGGTATTCCCGCATCTGCTCCGCCGTCAGGTCTGACACATACGCCTTCCCTTTTTTAATTAATTTTACCGCTCCTTCATACATCTGTTCAAAATAGTCGGAAGCAAAAAACAACCGGTCTTCCCAATCCGCTCCCAGCCACGCGATATCCTCCTTAATGGACTCCACAAATTCCGCCTTCTCCTTGGTCGGGTTCGTGTCGTCGAAACGCATGTTGAACTTCCCGTGGTATTGCTGTGCCAGCCCGTAATTCAGCAATATGCTCTTGGCATGTCCGATATGCAAATACCCGTTGGGTTCCGGCGGAAATCTGGTATGCACCGTGTCATACACACCCTCCGCCAAATCCTTGTCAATGATCTGTTCAATAAAGTTCCTGGAAACTGTTTCCACACCCGTCTTTTCCATCTCACTCATACATGTTTCCCGCCGTAAATACGGCTTACCTCCTCAATCCTGACTCATAACGATACAAACACTAACTTCTCCTATCTTAGCATAAAAATAAGAAATAATAAAGGGGTTTGTGCATATTTCATTTTTCATTGGTAAACATCAGCAAAGACAATGGCGGACAGGAATATCATACCTTTCCCATCCGCCATGCTTTAAGAATAAAAAAACAAGAAAATCAAATCCGTAAATGAGTATACCACAGATTTTCCCCTTTTCCCGCACCCGTAATAATTACTTGCCTAAATGTCAAAAACGGCTTTGGATATCCTTGCGCTGTTTTTCCTGCTCCATTAACTTGCAAAAATACGTGCAGCCCCGTAATAGCTCCGGAATTGCCCGGATTTGTGCGTCGGAAAGTTTGTCGTAAATCCCTTTCGCCTCATTAATGTAAATCACTTTTGCCTTCACCAGGCTGTCGCAAATCAGCTCATCCATGGAACAGTCCAGTACGTTGGCAATATCCACCAGTTTTTCCAGACTCACCTTCGTTTTTGCATTTTCTATGTTACTGATGTGTTGTATGGACACTTCTGCCGCCTCCGCCAGCCTTGCCTGCGACATACACCCCCGCTCCCTCCGTTCCCGCACCCTTTTCCCCAATTTACCATAATCCAATTCCATACCTGTCACCAAACCCTTTTACACGGCATTGTCAATATCTTCCAATACTTTTTATTGTACCCAGCCAAAAAGAAAAAGGAAATCAACCGGGCAAATAAAGTATCTGTGCAGTTTAAGTCAAAGGCAAAAAAAGGGAAAATGGAAAGAACGAATTTCCTTCCCATTTTCCCCTTTCTTATTTCTTTCGTATTCCGGTCACCGGTTGTTCATGGAATTTATTCATCCACACTGTAATTCGGCGCTTCTTTCGTGATATGGATATCGTGGGGATGGCTTTCCTTTAAGGATGCGGCGGAAATCTTGATAAACCTCCCGTTGCATTTCAATTCCTCGATGCTTGCCGTCCCACAGTAACCCATACCGGAACGCAGCCCTCCCATCAACTGGAATACCGTATCTTCCACGGTTCCTTTATATGCCACGCGGCCTTCCACGCCTTCGGGCACCAGTTTCTTGGCGTCGGACTGGAAATAACGGTCCTTACTTCCGTTTTCCATGGCGGCGATGGAACCCATACCGCGGTATACCTTATATTTCCTTCCCTGGTAAAGCTCAAAGGTTCCGGGGCTTTCATCGCATCCTGCAAAAATGCTTCCCATCATGCAGACGCTCCCGCCTGCGGCAATCGCCTTTGTCATATCACCGGAATACTTGATGCCGCCGTCCGCGATAATCGGAATCCCGTATTCCTTTGCCACCGCATAAGCATCCATAATTGCCGTAATCTGCGGTACGCCGATACCCGCAACCACACGGGTAGTACAGATGGAACCGGGTCCGATACCCACTTTTACCGCATCCGCTCCGGCTTCAATCAATGCCTTCGTCCCTTCCCCGGTCGCCACGTTTCCGGCAATTACCTGCATGTCCGGATATTTCTCTTTAATCATCCGCAGGCATTTCAATACATTTTCGGAATGCCCGTGCGCGGAATCCAGTACAACCACATCCACTTTCGCATCGGCAAGCGCACCCACACGGTCCAAAACATTTGCCGTAATACCCACTCCCGCGCCGCAAAGCAGCCTGCCCTGGCCGTCCTTTGCCGCCAGCGGGTATTTAATCGTTTTCTCGATATCTTTAATGGTAATCAGCCCTGCAAGGTTATAGTCCTCATCCACGATGGGAAGTTTCTCCTTCCTCGCCTTAGCCAAAATCTGTTTCGCTTCTTCCAGCGTAATGCCTTCCCTTGCCGTAATCAGCCCTTCCGAGGTCATGGACTCTTTAATTTTCTTCGTGAAATCCGTTTCGAATTTTAGATCGCGGTTTGTGATGATACCTACCAGCTTCCTTCCTTCCGTGATAGGCACGCCTGAAATCCTGAATTTTGCCATAAGGGCATCCGCATCTGCCAGCGTATGGTCGGGAGTCAGGGAAAAGGGGTCCGTGATGACACCGTTTTCCGAACGTTTTACCTTGTCCACTTCTTCTGCCTGCGCTTCAATGGACATGTTTTTATGGATGATACCGATTCCTCCCTGTCTGGCCATGGCAATCGCCATCCGGTTCTCCGTAACGGTATCCATCCCCGCACTCATCATCGGGATATTGAGTTTGATTTTCTTCGTGAGCTGCGTCGACAAGTCCACCTGATTCGGAATTACCTGAGAATAGCTCGGTACAAGCAATACATCGTCAAATGTAATTCCTTCGCCAATGATCTGACCCATTTTTCTTCCTCCTGTTGTCTTGTATGTCCGGTACCCGTTCCCAATACCGGCGGTTTATATGTGAATAGTGATGTAAGTTTGAAAAAGTTTACCAAACTTACACCACTATGTCAATCCGGAATTTACGTTCTTACGGACAATTATTTAGTCCGTAAACACTTTCCTCGGCGCAATATTCTTAATCGCCTTCACCATTTCCATGTTAGGCTCCAAAACAATCCTTTCCCCGCTGTCATAATACATCACATACCTTGCTTCCGGCTGTTTCGCCTCGCCGGAACTGTAATCAAGGGTCTTCCCGTTCCTGTTCTTATAGCTGTCCAAATGATGGGAATTCATGGGCGCGAAAATCTCCATGCGGTTCATGTCATACTGCGCCACCCTCTTGCGCTTCATCTTCGCCATTACCTTATCGATGGTAATTTCCTTATCCAAATACAGGTACTCGTATTCCAGTTCCGCATTCATGTAAACAAAGTAAGCGACAACCGCCATCAGCAGCCCTACCAAAAGCGCCGGCGCAAACAGGAAACCCAAAAAGATAAAAGCCACCGCCAGCATTATGGTCAGCGCACGCAAAAAAATTTTTGCCGGATTCGCCTTCCTCTTAACCAAACATTCCACGTATGTTTCACTCATAATTCCTTCACCCATCCTATCCGTTCTTCCTGCAACACGTCATCCGAAATCCCTGTCCCGGCAGCCATGCTCCAATTGGGAACTTGTCTTATTATGAATCATATTACTTTATGATATCATATTACAAATCGTGGAAAGTTTCAAGTTTATTTTCACACCGCATCCGCCGCCCTATTTCCGGAAAAAACCGTCCACTCCCTTTTTTATCTCCGACGGCTGCAATGTTTTCACCAAATACCCTGACGGTTTTAACCCTATCACCTTCTGCACGCTCTCCTTATCTACCTTTCCCGTCAGGAAAATTACCGGTAGATCCTTGGTTTCCTCCTCCGCACGTATCATTTCCAACACCTGGCTGCCGTTGCAGACGGGCATTTCGTAGTCCAGCAGCACCAAATCCGGACAATCCAACGTAATGCACCGGATGGCGGAAAGTCCTGACTTCGCCGTGGCAACTTCATAATCCATCTCCAAAAGTTCCTGCATCGCTTTTAAGAAAAATTCGGAATCGTCCACCACAAGCACCTTTTTCTTGGGATTTGCCTGTTCTTCCTGGGTTTCCTTCAGATATTTACGGATTTCCGTCATGGCATTCTCCGCCTTAATCGAAACGGAGCCCGTACCGTCATCCTGCAAAAGCGTAGGCGCAATGGCACAGAACGCAAAATATCCCGCTCCCGTATCCAGCAGAAGGCTGAACTGGGGATGCTGTTTGTCAAACGTCCGCCGGAACTGGTCGTAAGTCAGGAGATTTTCCTCTTTCATCTCAAAGGAATCCGCCAGCGCAAACTGCTCCTTGATCCTGCCCACAAACTGCTGTGCCACATACCGGATCACGTTCATCAACATCACATTCATTTCTTCGGACGATGCGTCCATCATACTTCCAATGGTATTGACAATGAGCTTTTCTTCGAAAATTAAAACGATTTCCCACTTTTCCCCTTTCGGGTTCCCGTAATTCAAACGGTAATAAATCCCTTTCCCGAACCGCTCGCCACCGTAACAGTCACTAACCACCTGCGGCTTTAACTGGAAGATATCCTGCAACAGCCCGACCACCGTCTGCGTCATGGCCGCCTGCTCCTCCTCCGGCAGAAGGTCCACCCATTTGCTCATGGTCTTACCCGTAATGGCACTGTCTTCCGTCAGGGTATGCCCGATCAGCCAGCCGGCACAGACGCCGAGGAAATGGCTTATGGCTTCCTCGGAATAACCGGTCTGCTCCAGCTCCCTTTCCAGTGCCGGGAGTATCCTCCTGCGGAAATCATCATGCAGACGCCGGTGCGTATCAAAACCCATATAGCTGATGGATGCCATATAGGCTTCCTCCTCCGTAAAATGCCGCATGGCATGTTCCTTAAAATATTTAATCCCTTCCTGACAGACCCACTGGTTTCTTTCTTCTTCCCCCCCGTATGTAAACAGCTTGTTCAGGATACTGAATAGCTTCCTGTGTTCCTCGTCAATAAAACTCACGCCTATGTTGTAGCGTTCCTGCCATACCAGTTGATTACCCATCTCCCTTATCCTCCTTACTTTATGGAAACACAACCGCTGCGTTCCTCCGCATCTTCTATTTTTGGAATGACCAACCCTTATCTTTATCCGCGTCCCTGTCTAAGTATATCACATCCGCGGAAAACTATGGAAATAATTTATGTTTTTTTTACCGTTTTTTTATTCACTTTCCAATCCTTTCATTGACAGGAGGCTGTTTAAAAGCTATGATAATGACAGATTCCCGCCCTCCTCCGTTCCCTGGCCGAAACGGGTAAACGGAAACGGATGGAAACGGACGGAAAGGAACAGAAAGAAGGAAATCCTATGGCAATGCATGATGAAATACGGGAACAGCAGAAAAAACTGAAAGGGAAAACATTCCGGGAAAAGCTCGGATATTTTTGGGACTATTATAAAGTGCATACCCTTGTGGCCATCGCCGTGCTGGTGATAGGCGGAGGACTGATCCATGATATCGTCACTGCCAAGGAAGAAGCCTTTTCCGCCACCCTGTTAAACGCTTACGGCGGAAATATGCAGCATGAATTCCAGGATGCCTTTGCGGAATATGCCGGCATTGACACCGAAATCTACGACTGCTACATCGATACATCTTCCACCCTGAACTACAACATGACTTCCGAAGCGGACCTGGCAATCTTCCAGCGCACCGTCGCCATGGCGCAGACCGGAGGATTGGACGTACTGGCAGGGGACCTGATGCCGTTCACGCATATGGCGGGAACCGGCATGTTCCTCGACCTGCGGGAAGTCCTGACCGGAGAGGAATATGCGAAATACGAACCCTATTTTTATTATTTGGACGGCGCCCTTTTGGAGGACCATGACGAAGATGCTTCCTATGATTCCGACGGGTCGATGGATTTCCTCGATACCGGCATCGACCACACCGACCCGTCTTCCATGGAAAACCCTATTCCCGTCGGCATCTACCTTACGGACAGCCAAAAAC
>CANTGP010000051.1 GCA_947653315.1 uncultured Lachnospiraceae bacterium | reverse complement strand
CCTGTCCCGGATTTTCCGTGCTTCGTTTTCGGCGGAGTTTTTCTTAACAGAATGTGGATACCTAAGGGAAATCGGGCATGGATGCCCGATTTAGCCCGATTCGGCATGGATGCCGATAGAGGGCGACCGCAGCCAGTGAAACCCCTACCCATTCTGTTTAGAAAAACCCGCCGAAAAAAGTGCACGGAAAACCGGGACATGCCATCCCGCTGCCGCCGCCCCGCAAAAAAATCCCGCACGTGCGTCCGCCCCTCTTATAACATGCCCCCTTCACACCACTACCCGTCCATACACCTCCATTTGGCTCAGCGCCGGAAACGGCGACGGATCGTCCGCTTTGATCAAATCCCCCAAACGCACCCACGTAATCCTCTTTTTTTCAAACGTAAGCACATGGGGCAGGCTGCTTTTTTCCAAATCCCATACGGTTTCGGAACCGTCGGAGAAAGACAGCTTCACCTGCTTCCACCAGTTATCGTGGGGGAAATCCGAACGGGTATACAAAACCACTTTGTCCGCTTCCACTTCCCTCCCGAAATCCACGGTCATTTCCGCATCGTCCTGCATGTTAATGCCCCATGATTCATAAGGCCATTCGCCGTGGGAACGGTTCTCGCATACGCCGTCGATGGCGTTGCGCGCCGCAAACACCGATTCTCCCCTTGTCTCCACATTGGCATACGCATGGGGAAAGCATCCCGTATCGCCATGCTGGTCGCAAATATTGAGCGCCAAATTCCGGTATGCCCCGACCTCGTCCTCCCTCGCCGTCCGGGCATACAGATAATGCCGGTTCCCGTAAAATGCTTTCGGTGAATAACAAATCCGTTTTTCCCCGAAAGGAATCCCATAGGACACGTTTCCCGTAATATAACAAAACGCCGCCCCCAATGCATCGTCTACCTGCCAAACTACGTGCAGGTTCTTTTCCGAGGTTTCCAGCACGATACGGTCGCCTTCCCGGTATTCCGCCGTGCATACAAGGCTTACGTAATCCTCCCCGCTGCTTACGCAAACCGTTTTCCCGTTTTTATCCAACACTTTTAATGCCAAAGTCGCCATAAATCCAACCCTGTCCTTTCCAAAAATCCGTTAAACGAAACCGCTAAACGTGTCCGTTCCGTAAATTCACGCTGCCTCCTCCGCTTCTTCCCCATTCCACCCGTATTTCGGAAACACCATCCAAACCAGTATCAGGGAATGGACATAAGCGACGGTCCCTGCCCCCAAAAGCAGCACCGGCCAAAACACGAACACACCCACCGCCAGGACACAGACCGCCGTAACCGCCATCAACAGCACCCAGGAGAAATTCTTGATGCAGACCATAAACGCCATGAAAAACAGGTTTCCCACCTTCGTATCCAGCCGCGCCTCCAAGGGAAACACAAGCACCGCCACAAACAGCCAAAATACCGTAAACACCAAAAACAGCCAAAAAGCAAAAACCCCCGCCCGCGATTCCATATGGTAGAAAAAATACAAATCCGCGCCAAGAAAACCGCCTGCGGCAAGCATAAGGAGCCATACTGCCGTTGCCTGTGCAAAATTATCCTTAAAAGCCTTTAAGAAAGATTTCCCAAGATAACCTTCCCTGTTTTTTGCCATTTTTAACGACACATAATAAAGTGCGGAAGTGGAAGCGCCCACCGTCACCACCGGCAGGCAGCACACCGCCCAAAGCACCGTCAGGAAAAACACATCCGCCACCCTGCCCATAAACCTCCATACCGGATTATCATAACTAAACAGCTTTGCCATTTCCCATGCTCCTTCCTGCCGGTCTCCGCCTTTCCATACAATACGGTCCTGCCGCTGCACTCCTTGCGCCTGCCGCCCGCCTGATTTACCATGTACGGTGGTATCTCGCTTTTACTTCCGTAACAATCTCATTCCTGCCCTTGTGAATCCGGTAACGCACCGCCGGAATCCGCGTCATCGGGTGCAGCAGGTTCGTATTGGGATCGGCAATGATGATTTCCCCTCTGCCCTCCCCCTGTACCGCAATCACCTGACAGATACTATAACCGTTTTCCACCCATGCAGTATTGTCTTCCTCCACCAGTTTCTCTCCCGGCACATCGATTTCCACCGCAAAACCACAGTCACAGGCTTCACACTCCCTGTCGCTTTCTATGATATGCTTGCGGATATGCCCATGCCTGGTAGGTACGATTACGGTTTCCACCGTAATTCCCTCATACGGCGTCCATTCCGATGTCACGTCCGTTTCCGACACATGGAACTTTCCGCAAATCCTTCTCACGTATACATAACCGTTTACCAAAAAAGCCAGCATACTGTCCGGCGCAGCCTCATGCAGTTCACAGGTTGATTTCGCCACATTAAAAGCGAACCTGGTGTCATAGGCAAACTTCCCGTACTTTGCAGGCGTCTGCCCGTGACCGGCAGGGCTGTACCTGCCCGGCACATATGCCGTGGTATGGTTTTCGTAACGGCGGATTAACATATCCGCGCAGGGAAGCGCTGTCTGCTCTTTTAATTCCGGCATGGGCTGTGCCTTTGCACTCCAAAACGGATGATCGTCCGGCAGCATCAGCACCGCAAAAGTTTTCAGCGCCCAATACGGCGACCCCGGTCCGTTATAACGCTCCCCCATCACCAAATCGGGATAACCGTACCCGATGGTCAGGATGCCGTTCCGGTCAAAAATGGGTTTCTTCATCCAGTCGCACAAATGCCTTACGATTAGCCCTTTCATGACGCCTATGGGGAAAGGCTCCACCCCCGCCATCAGACAGGCACAGAAAAAGCTCACCTGGGAAAAACGGTAAGTCAGGGAACGCCCGAACGGCAGCGCCGCCCCGTTCCCGTCAAACCAATATATAAACTGCTTTGCAAACAAGGCCGCCCTTTCTTTATATAACCGGCTGCGCTCCGCGTCTTCCTCCTCCATCACCTTGGCATAAAACAGACTGTAAAAATGAATGGCAAACGACACATAATAATCCTTCTGTCCCGAATCCCCGTCCTGGTACCAGCCATCGCCCAAATAAAAAGTATCCGCACCCTTTAAATAGGTTTCCAGCTTTTCGGCATCATACTTTCTCCCCAGCTTCTTAAGGGCTATATTCACCAATACCGCAAATAAAATCCAGTTGCAGACCGGCAGTTCATACCGGTTAATTCCGTACAGCCAATCCGCCAAACCGTCCTTCTCTTTTTCCGTCAAAGGCTCCCACACCTTCTCCGGCGCCAAAATCAGCCCGTAGGAAATCGCCGCCATTTCCACAAACCTTTGGTCAAAGGCATGGAAGCCGCCCCAATATTCCTTACTGTCCGGGTTCGTCCCTTCCGCCAGGCCCTTCCGGTATATTTCCTCAAAGGCAGGCGCGCTTCCGCCGCCCGCCCACAAAGGAACCAGCCCCCATAACGGCCGCGAAAACGCTTCCAGCCGGATTGCCTTTTGGTCATAATTTGTCGCCGTAACCCCCAGTACCAGTTCCGCCTTTCCTTCGCTGTAATACGGAAGCAGCGGATTCAGTATTTCCATCAGCAAATCCTGAAAATCCTTCTTACTGTCCAATTTTCCTTCCCAATCCGTCCGCATCGCCCCGGCTCCTCCTTTCCTACCAATACAATACCCAGTCCTTCTGCAGCCTTGTCAGCGCTTCCATATAGAAATAATCCCCCCAGGAGTTGCATTCGTCCACCCCGTAATGATTGCAGGTATTATAAGGGGAATGGTTGGAATAGGTGCTGTGCAGCACCAAACCGTTGGATTCCCCGGCATCTTTTACCGCATAATTGTCATATACCGACTTCATGAGCTGCAGGGCATATTTTTTATAAACCGCCGCATCCTCCGCTCCCATGGATTTTATCATTTCCAACATGCCGCACGCCGCAATGGAGGCGGAAGAAGAATCCCTGGGCTGGTCGTCCCCGTCCGTAAATTCCAAATCCCAAAACGGAACCATGTCCTTTGGCAGATGCTCCAAAAAGTACTGTGTCACATGTTTAAAATTATCAATGTATTCTTCCCGCTTGGTATACTTGTAAGCCAGCGCGCATCCGTAAATCCCCCACGCCTGCCCCCTCGCCCACGCGGAACCGTCACGGTATCCCTGACAGGTAGCGCCGTGGTCGGGAGCGCCCGTTTCCATATTAAAGAAAAACGTATGCCATGTGGAATAATCCTCACGGATGACATTTTTCACCGCCGTATGGATATGCTTCTCCGCAATCTCCCTGTACTTACCGTCCCCGGTTTCCTCCGACGCCCAGTATAACAGCGGCAGGTTCAGCAGACAGTCAATGATCAGGCGGTAATTCTCCGGCGCATCCATGGGACCCCATGCCTGGATAAATTCCCCCACCGGATGGTAACGCGTAATCAACTGGTCCGCCGCCTTTATGGCGGCCTCCCGCCCTTTCCTGCTTCCAACCAGCTTGTATCCCGCCACGCAGGACGGGGAATAAAGGAATCCCATGTCGTGGTGGTCCACCTCGATTTTTTTGTCAATACGGTTTAAGAAGCTGTCAATCTGGATTTCCCCGGCTTCCCTGAGCTGCCCTGCCGCATCTTTTCCGGCCTCCCCCAGCCCTTTCATATATTCGTATGCCAGCCAGATTTCCCCTGTCCAAAAACCCGTCGTCCAGTAATTGTTCTCAATCGGATGGTAAAAACCGTTTTCACTGTAAGCCTTTTGGAACTTATGCGTAAATTCCGGCAGGTTCCGCACGACCTGTTCCGCCGAAAAACGCAGGGCGCGGTCCACTTCTTCCCCGGTGATCACCGGCATATTTTCAAACAACATCGCTTTTCCTCCCATACCTTTCTCCGTCTCTCCATCTTATCCCTTTAACCCGGTGGACGCAACACCTTCCACAAAGTATTTCTGCAGGCAAAGGAATACGATAATTACCGGCACCAGCGATACCACCGAGCCTGCCATAATCAGACCGTATTCCGCGGAATACTGGCCGATAAACATTTTCAAACCTAACTGGATGGTCTTCTTCGTTTCCGTCCTTAAATAAATCAAGGGACCAAGGTAATCATTCCAGGTATTCACGAACGTGAAAATGGTCAGCGTAGACAGCGCGGGCTTTGACAGCGGCAGCATGATTTTCGCGTAAATCCGATATTCGCTCATACCGTCAATCCTCGCCGCCTCACACAAATCATTGGGAATTCCTTCATAAAACTGCTTCATTAAGAATACGCCGAATGCGGAAAACGCCTGTAAACAAATCATTGCCAGCAGCTTATCGTTCAGCCCCATCCCCCTCATCATGATAAACTGGGGTACCATGTACACCTGCCAAGGCATGGCGATGGTGGCAATATAGGCCAGGAACAAAGCATTTTTATGCTTAAACTCCAGTTTTGCAAAAGAATATGCCGCAAAGCTGGATGTCAAAAGCTGCAGGAAGGTTACCACAATCGTCAGGATAACCGTATTTTCCACAAATTTTAACAAAGGAATTTTCGTCCAAATGTTTATGTAATTATCCCATTTCGGCTGCTCCGGAATCCATACGAACGGATCCATCAGGAAAACTTCCCGGTTCGACTTAATGGAAGCGGAAAGCATCCACAGGAAGGGGACGATCATACATGCCGTAATAATCAGCAGCACAAGATACACGCCTACTTTACCGGCTATCTCGGCTTTTCTTTTCGATTTAAACTTCTTGTTGGTTTCGTTATTGTTTGTATTGCCCATCTTAGCTCCTCCTTTCCCGTTATCCCTATTCGCCTAATTTCTTCTCGTACCTGAACTGGATCAGCGTCACCACGAGAACCATTAAGAACAGCACCATCGCGATTGCACTGGAATATCCGAGATCCCAATAGTTAAACGCGTTTTGGTAGATATAATAAACAAGGACGGTCGCCGAGGTACTTAATTTTCCGTCGCCGCCTCCCGCCAGCATAACGGCAATGTCATAGACCTTAAAACAGTTAATGGTCAGCATAACCACGACGAAAAACGTGGTGGAACGAAGCTGCGGCCATGTGATATAGCAAAATTTCTGCCATGTGGTAGCGCCGTCAAGGCTCCCCGCCTCATAAAGCTCTGCGGAAATCCCCTGCAGGCCCGCAAGGTAAATCACCATATAATAGCCCATATACTTCCATACGCTGAACAAAATCAGGGTGAACAGTACCAGACTTCCGCTGAACCACTTTGGCAGCTCGTTTTGCGGCACTTTAAAAAGGGTTAAGAGCAGATAGTTCACGGGACCCTTGGAAGGATGGAAAATCATGCTCCATACCGCGGTAATCGCCACCAGCGACGCCACGTAAGGGAAGAAGGCGACGGTACGGAAAAACCCCCGCGCCACAATTTTCTGATTCAGTACGATGGCAAGCGCCAGGGATGCAATCATGGTAAGCGGCACCGTACCGATTACGTATATAATTGTATTTTTTAACGCCGCCACAAAGAACGTATCACCCACCAGTTTCTTGAAATTCGCCAAACCCACAAAAGATGCCGCATTGCTTCCGTCCCAATCCATAAAAGCCAGCATAAAGGCAAAAATAATGGGAATCAGGGTAAATACGGCAAAGCCGATAAAGTTTGGCGCAATAAACGAATAAGCGACAATGTCCCTCTTTGTTTCCCTGCTTATTTTCCGGTTATTCCTGACCGCGGTCACTTTTCTCTGTATGCCGTCCCTTTTCGCAATCAGTTTTTTCTTTTTCTCTATGTCGTTTTCCGCACGGATCAGACGCATCAGCTCTGCGGATTCCGTTTCCAGTTTTTTTACCTGAGCCGCTTTTTTTTCATCCATTCTCTCACTCCTGCCCTTTCTTTTATTCATGTCCGGTACCGGACTTTTCCCTCCTGCTTCATCCGGCGGCACGGTTTTGCCGGATATTTTGGGGCTGGCGGTTTTCCCTGCCAGCCCCGTATTTTACTGCATATTCCGTTTGGCTACGGTTCCGGGCATTTTCTTACTGTCCCAGCACCTTGCCTACTTCTTCATTCATTGCCGCAATCCCTTCGTCCACGGTCATTTCACGGTTCATGATGGACTTGTGGTAAGTATCGAGGATATCGTTGATTTCGGATACGTTCTCTGCATAAGGAACTTCCAGGTACAGGTTGGATACATTCAGCGCTTCTTTGCTTTCCGCATCCGAAGGGAAACCTTCCAATCCTGCGATGATGCCTGCCACTTCATCGGTCATGAGCGCCGGGAAGTTACCCGTTTGTGCCATAACCTTTGCGCCTTCCGCACCGGATACCCACTCCACGAAATCGAATGCCGCATCCTTATTCGAGGATACGCTGGTTACTGCAAGACCGGTAATCGTACCGAGGGTGGAACCCGCTTCCACACCTTCTGCGTGGGGATATTTTACGATGCCCCAGTTTCCGCAGAGGGAAGAATCATATTCGCCGCTCTGAAGGCTTGCAATCAGGGTGGAGATATACCAGGAACCCATGTTCAACATCGCCACGTCGCCGCCGGAGAACGCTGCGGAGTAATGCAGTCCTTCCGCGCTCAAATCCGCATAGTTCCTGCAGATGCTATCGTCTTCCTGCTTTAATACCATTTCGTAATAGGGTTTGAAATAATCATAAGTACCGTCCAGGATGGAATGCTTTCCGTCCAGCACGCCGAACAACTGCACCGCACTTCTCCAGGTATGGTAATGGGTACCGTATACCTGTGCGCCGAACGTAGGATCCGCCACCTGCCTTGCCAAAGCGTCATAC
This sequence comes from uncultured Lachnospiraceae bacterium, assembly GCA_947653315.1. GTDB lineage: Bacteria > Bacillota > Clostridia > Lachnospirales > Lachnospiraceae > Kineothrix. Next base: position 4,336 of record CANTGP010000051.1, on the reverse strand, counting down.
TCCTCAAAGGTCATGTCGTTGGTGGGGTAAGCAACGCCCGCATTGTCAAAAATGTCTTTGTTGTAGAACACTACCCAAAAGTCATTCCTGAAAGGAAGCTCATACAGGCTTCCGTTTACCGTAACCTGTTTGTCCACGCCGCCGTACTGTCCCAAATCGATGCCTGCTTCGGAAATGTAGCTGTCAAGGGGCTCCAGTGTATTCTTGGAAACCAGCGTCGCATATCCCGGCACATCCTTAATCGTAACCACGTCGAAATCGGAACCGCTTCCCGACAACTCCGTTGCCAGTACCGTCATGTAATCCGTGGAACCCAAATCCGTCATTTCGATGGTCACATTGGGATTTGCCGCTTCATAGCCGTCTTTCAAAGCCTGCCAGTAAGGGGTGATGTCCTTATCCCAAATAGCCCATTTTAACGTAACCGCTTCGCCTTCTGCGGCAGGAGCCGTCTCGCCCGCATCGGCCACGTCGTTTGCCGCCGGTTCCGCCGGGGTTTCCGCAGGAGCCGCATCCGTTGCCGGAGCTTCTGCCGCAGGCGCCTCCGCTGCCGGTTCGGAGCCGGAACCGCCGCATCCTGCCAGCACGGATGCCAACATGGTAGCTGCCAGTAAAACACTTACAAGTTTTTTCTTCATTCTAACTTCCTCCCTTTTCCTTCATTTTGCATTTCGCAATTTCATTATATGGTTTCCTGCCTTACCTGAACATGAAAAATTTTAATTTTTTATTCATAATTATTTCACATTTTGGAATCCGCGGGAAAAAAGATATACTTTTTTTGAAAAACATGTCTTTTTTATCTTTATTTCCAACTTTCCGCACTTTTCCTTTCCACCCAAACGTACCTTATGTTAGAATATACTCCATGGATCATCCATAAATACTTCAAAGGAAAGGTGTGAACATTCCCGTGAAAAAATTTTTCCATACCATCCGCGCGCGGATTTTATTATGCACCATTTCCATGATACTGCTGATTAGTATTATCATAACTGCCATCAGTTATTTTATCGTGTCTTACAACCTCAGGCAGAACATGATACAGACTTCGGAAATCAGGCTTTCTTTTTTATGTTCCTCCATCGACTCCAACATCAATAACGTAAAGGGCTTTATTGATTCCTGCCAGAAAAGCAATAAAATCAGCAAATTTGCCATGGGGGAAAACGTACCGAACAGTCTCGCCAAACGGGAAGCCCACGACTTTGTCACGGAAATATACGCTTCCAACAGTTCCCTGTCCTCACAGATTATCCGGGCGGTCATCATCGGAAAATCCAGAAAGGACATCATCCAAATCGTGGAAGCCGTTAATTCCAACATTGCCGTTTCCTCGGAAGCGGTGCTGTCGCTCCCCTATTTCGGGATACTTTATGAAAACACCGGTGAAATAGCCACCGAAATCCTGCCGGATCCTTTTTTCACCACAAAAACGTTACCCGTCATTCCCATGCTCCACACCATCGAACACCCTTACCGCGCAGGGGAAATCGGGTATATTTTTACGGAAATGTCCACCTCCGTCATCACATCCCCCATGCGGGATGCGCTTTCGGACACGGACGACCGCCTTTATTTCCGCATGGGGAATTCTCTGTACCGGTATACGGGGCAAAACCTGCTTCTGTGCGAAGACGAATTTGAACCGCTGGAAAACCTTTCCGGCAATGCATTGAGCCGGGATACGGAAATACAAAAAGTTTGGAGCCGGGAAGAACAGAAAACCTATCTCATGGTTACGCGCCCGCTGGGTACGCGGAATTTATATGTGACGGAATGTTTGGACGAACATACCCTTTCACGGGATATTTTCTCCACCTTCCTCCTTGTCACCGTAATCATCCTGACCGCTTCCGCGTTTCTCGGCATTTTGCTTTTCGGCTACCTGTCAAAGACGGTTAACGTGCCGGTACGGAAGCTGCAGGTGCGGATGAAACGGATTGCGGACGGCGACTTTTCCAGAGACCCGTCCACGGAGTGGGAACATGAACTGGGCGACATCGGCAAAAATATCAACGACCTGTCCGAAAACGTGCTTTCCCTGATGAACCAGAGAATCGAGGACGAACGGCAGAAAAAGGATTACGAATACCGGATGCTGCAAAGCCAGATTAATCCCCACTTCCTGTACAATACGTTAAATTCCATCAAATGGATGGCAACCATACAGAACGCCACGGGAATTGCGGAGATGACCACCGCCCTCTCCCGCCTGTTAAAAGATATTTCCAAGGGAACCACGAACCTCGTTCCCATATCGCATGAAATAACATTGATTAAGGATTATTTTACCATACAGCAGTACCGGTACGGCGGAACCATCACCTTATCCTTTGACATCGAGGACGAAACGCTGACCGAATGCCGTATCTTAAAATTTACCCTGCAGCCCATCGTGGAAAACGCCATTTTCCACGGCATTGAGCCGAAAGGAAACACCGGCACCATTACCATACACATATACCGGGATGAACATACGGATGTCCATATCGACGTAACCGACGACGGCATCGGCATGGAAGACGAAGTCGCCGCCCACCTTTTGGACAACGATTCTTCGGCAGGTTCCTCCTTTTTTAAGGAAATCGGCGTCAGCAATGTCCATAAACGGCTGCAGTACGAATTCGGAAGCGCCTACGGGCTGCATATCACCAGTAAAACGGGGGAATTCACCACGGTTTCCATATTACTGCCTTTTCAGGCAGGGGAGGTAGCGCATGATTAACTTACTGATTGCAGATGACGAACCTTTAATCCAGGCAGGCATCAAATCCATGATTAACTGGGAAGAATACAACATCCGCCTCATAGGAACCGCCGCAAATGGTGCGGCGGCTTATGAAATGATAAAGGAATATGCCCCCGAAATCGTCATTACCGACATTAAGATGCCGGTGATGAGCGGTTTGGAGCTCGCCAAAAAATGCCATGAGGAAGAAAGACTCCTGCCCGTATTTATCATTCTCACCAGTTATGAGGAATTCCAGTTTGTCAAGGAAGCGCTGACCTACCAGGTTATCGACTATCTGGTGAAGCTGGAGCTGACGCCGCAGGTGCTTGGCGAGGCGTTAAAACGCGCCATCGGCAAAGTCTCCGAACTGCAGGCATCGGCGCAGGTATCGGAACCGGCTTACGGCAATATTTACTTTTTGAAGGAGCAGTTTTTTACCCGCCTTGTCCTGAACCTGTTTGAATCCGAGCAGCAGTTCCGGTTACAGGCGGACAACCTGAACATTGATTTCGGTTTTTCCGCCTTTGCCGCCTGCTATGTGGAAATCCGCAGCGGCAGGCTGGGCAGCATGAGTACGGAGAAACAAATTAACCTCTATTCCAACAGCCTGCAGATGGCGAAAGAGCTGACATCCAAATACGTTCCCTGCCATGTCCTTTCCCTGGATACGAAACATTTCTGCATCCTGTTTTTTTTGGACGGGGAACATGCCGCCGATTACCGGGGCATTATCCAAAAAGCCATAGAGCAGGTATCCGCCATGCTGTTTAACTATTACAGCGTGACCATCCATGCGGCCATCGGGGCGCCCGTTACCGCACCGTTACAGATTGCCTCCTCCTATCAGGATGCCAAACAGGCATTTTCACGGGTTACCCATGAAAATCCCATCCTGTTTTTTGAGGATATTCCTGCCAGCGAACCGTTAAAAAACGTATTTAACATTTCCCTGTTTAAGGAAGACATCCGTAAAGCCTATGCGGAATATGACGAAAAAGCGCTTTATGACATCTTTACGTCCGTCATGGAATTATTTGAAAACCAGTCCGCCCACTATGTACAGGCGTTGGATGCCGCCGGAAATATTTTATACCTGTCCCTTTCCCTGTTAAACGACGGGGAGCAGACCGTCTCGGAAATTTTCCGGGACAGGAACAACGGCTACCGTTCCCTTTATGAGCTGACCAACGTGGAACAAATCATGGAATGGCTGAAACAATTCCGGGACGGTCTTTGTGACAGCTTCGCCGCCCACAACAAGGACTACAAGAACCACATTGTCATCAGCGTTAAGAAATATATACAGGAACATATCAAGGAAAAACTCAACTTAAACCAGGTGGCGGAAGTCTTTAACATCAGCCCCAATTATTTAAGCGTGCTTTTTTCCAAATACAACGACACCGGATTTACGGACTATATCAACCACAGCAAAATAGAGGCCGCAAAAGAAATGATGTCCGGCGGGGATTACAAAATTTACGAAATTTCCGATGTGCTTGGATTTGAAAGCGCCTTTTATTTCAGCCGGGTTTTTAAGAAGATTACCGGCGTCTCCCCCAGGGATTACATGAATAAAAACATTTAATCCGATAAGATTGT
>CANTGP010000050.1 GCA_947653315.1 uncultured Lachnospiraceae bacterium | reverse complement strand
TTTTATGTACAGGAGGGCACGGACAATTTATATATCAGCCAAATTAATGTCAGGTAATTTTGACTGTGGAACGTTGCGGTTTCAGGAGGGACATCCGCAGGGAAATGGAGAAGGAGGCGGCATGGAACACATATATCCCGCGTTTGAACGCGGAAGAATCATGAAAAAGGAACTGTTATGGGCATTACGGGATTATTCGTATGCGGCGCTGCAGGTAAGGTACCAGGATTATCCGGACGGGATTATTTCGGGATGCCGGGTAAGGGCGGAAGACGGGATGCTGCATATTTCCCCAGGTACCGTCAAATGCCGGGACTTCATCTTCCTGCTGGCAGGGGGGGAGCGGGTGGCGTATGCCCCGACGCAGGGTTATGTCAGCCTGAAATTCCGCCTGACGGCGAAGGAGGAACTGGCGGATTATACCCTGTACCGTTCGGAGTTTGCCCTTGACGGAAGGCTGGAACGGGGGGAAGGGGAAATTGAGCTCTGCCGGTTCCAGTTGAAGGAGGGTGCAAGGCTGCGTACCGATTACAGGGACTTCTATGACATACAGACGGAATATGACACGGTAAACCTTGCCTATGCCACATGGTCGGCGGCAGGGGGGAGTACGCTGTCAAAGGATGTGACGGACTTCTTCGCCCGGAAGATATTGGAATGCGGGAATGCACCGGAGGGGGACGTCCGGTTTGCCTATTTCCTCCTGGACGGCAGGGAAGCGGTCAGTTACCGGGTACTGGAGGACTACATAGCGAGGCGGACGGGGGAAAAACCCGGAAAAGATGCGGACCTTCCGGATACCGGGGAAGCGTTCCGCAGGCTGGAAGGCATCCTGGAGGAAATACGCAGCGGGAACGGGATGCGCGGGACAGGCCCGGCGGGAATGGACGGGCGGATGATTATCTGGGACTGATAACAGGGAAGAATGTGTGCGTACCGGCGGGAAAGGAAATGCCGCCGGATGCGGAAAGGAAAGGGATATAATATGGCAGGGGAAATTACTTTGGGACAGTTAAGGGTGAAATGCAGGTTCCGCCTGCTTACGGTGCTCGGATGCGGCATCCATGCCGTGTACGGGGAACATACAAGGGCGGAAGTCAGCGGTGTGGTGAAAAGGGACGAGGCGGAGCCGTTACTGGCTGACATAACGGAAAACGGGATGACGGTATCCGCCGTAAAAGGGGACGGAAGCGGGGGGACGGTGGAGGAAATCCTTTTTGCAGGGAGCCTTACGGCGGCGGAACTGACGGAGGAAGGGGGACATACCGTGCTGTCCCTCCGTGCGCTTTCCAATACATGGAAGATGGATACCGGAAAAAAATCCAGGTCCTTCCAGGACATGTCGCTGACATACCGTGAAGTGGCGGAAGAAATTGTACGGGAATACGGTGGGAAGCTGGTATGGAACATGCCGGACAGGAAGCTGGAATACCCGCTGGTACAATACCGGGAAACGGACTATGCGTTTCTGCGCCGGCTTCTAAGCTGCCTTGGGGGCGGTATTGCGGCAGTGGATACGTCGGCAGGGACATGCCTGCGTGCGGGCATTGGAAACACGGGGGACGGCGGTTATATGTACCGGCAGGAAAGCACCGGAACGGAACCGGAAGCAGGGGAACACGGGTATGGCATTGTACCGTTCCGGGGCAGGCAGGAGGACAGGCTGCAGGAGGGCAGGATGAGGGGATGCCGGATTGCGGATGCCGGGTTCCGGCATGTGGGGGATGCGGTACGGGTCACGGGAAAGGTGTTTTACGTCATGGAAGCCCGGACGGTTTCCCGGGGCGGCGTTTTGGAGTGCGTCTGCCATGTATTTCCGGGGCAGTGTTTCGGGACGGAGCGGATACCGGCGGAATCCCTGCGGGGTGTCATGCTGGAGGGCGAAGTATTGGAAACGGAAGGGGAGAAGGTAAAGCTCCGCCTTGACATAGACAGGGTACAGCCTGTTTCCGGCGCATATGCGTTCCCGTGGGAACCCATTACCGGAAACCTGGCATACTGCATGCCGGAGACAGGGACGAGGGTGGCGCTGTATTTTCCCCGTGCGGGTGAACAGGGGGCGGCAGTGGTCCGCTCCGTCAGGGAAAACGGGGAGCGGTGCGGGGAAACCGCGGATTACAATGACCGGTATTTTACGACGGACGGCGGCAGGCGGATGTACCTGAAACCCTCGGAAATGGGATTTGCGGGAATGCCGGAACGGAATGCGGAAGTGGCGTTAAAGGACGGGTCGGTGCTGGACATGAGGACGGTGAACTGCCTGTCACTCCTGGCGGAAGGGCAGGTACAGATGAAGGGAAGGACGGTTACGCTGTCCACGCCCAAGGAAGCGACTTTGGTCAGGAAGGACCTGCTGTCGCCGACCGTCATCAACATGTGCAATGCCTTTGACGCCATCGGGAAAAAGGGCAATTTTGCTGCGGCACCGCAGGTGGCGGAGAAAAAAAGACGGAAGTCGCCGCCGCTCCAGACGGTGGAGGAATACCCGGTGGACGGGCTGGCGGAAGTAATCCTGTCCAATATTCCGGCAGCGGATTTGGGCGGAGGGGACATGGAAGCGGTGGCAGGGTGTATGCCGGTAATCAGCAGGCTCGGAAATCGGAAATGACAGGAGGACCATAAAGAAAGAACTATAAAGAATGGGCAATAAAGAAAGCCGTGCGGAAAGAAGGGAAGAAATGAGTGAAAGCGTAAAAATCGGGGGAATCGGAAAGAACCCGGCAATCGATAAGATCAACAGCCTGAACGCCATGGATGTGAAGAACCAGGCGGTAAGGCGGATGGAACAGGTGCTTCTTGGCGGGACTGCTGCGGAAAGCAGGGAATATACGAGGGAGGTACCGGTGGATTTTGTAAATGCGGACTGGAAAGGGGAACGGAATGGAGACGGAAAGAAAAGACGGAAGGGAGACAGCCATACTGGAGGGGAGGTTGCTTTTGGCATTTCCGGAAGGGCTCGGGAGGATGCAGGAGGAAGCAGTGCGGAGAAGATTTCCATACGCCAGGATACCACAGGAGATATTCTCGGATGCGGAAGGACGCAGGATTTTTACATGCAGCATTTTGGAAAAGCCCTTACGGGACGAACAGGTATATCCGGCACTGATGGGAATACAGAGGATCATTAACCGTGCATTCCCGGAAAGTCTGCGGGAACAGGCAAGAACCTTCCGGCTTGCGGCAGGGACAGTGGGATGGTGCATGTTCCTGACGGGAGGCATGGAATGTGATGACTGCCACTGTATGTTTCTCCTTCCGGTAGATGGAAGAATGGTATTCGGCAGTTACCATTTTCCGGCGGAGGAAGAAAAAAGGGAACGGGTAAATTTTCTTGGACTATTAAAAAGCATGAGGACGGATGTTATGGATGGGAGTGGAGGAATATGCAATGGAGGAAAACAAAAGTGCAAATGAAGTGATGTCAAAGAATTATATTATAAAAGATATGACACAGGCTGTGGCCAATACAGTGGTTGCAATGACCCAAAAAAGGGAATTAGTAAATAGCACAGCGGAAAGAAATGGATTATCGTCGGATGAAGATATTGAAACATTTTTAAAGAAAAACTATAAGGAATTAGAAAGTAAGGAATATTTGGTGGATGGTGCGGTATTAACATGCACAAATTGTACGAAAGAGGATGTAATGGTCTTGTTGGACGGTAAAGAATATGTTTATTATGCAAATAAGGATGCGGATAAACCGGCAATCAGGGGACTTGATGGAAAAAAGGTATATGGAAGATTGAATGTTACTGAAAATTCCAATGCAAATGTAAATGGTTCACAATATGCGACAGTGGCGGACACTGTTTATGGCTCAATGCAGGGAAGCGGCAATATAAATATTCCCTTTTTTGGGAATTGTTTAAGACAACCGGATAATGAAATGGAAAAAGCAGTATTTCGTGCAATTCATCAAGAAGCGGATAACGGTTTGGAAAAACGTAAAGAAGGCAGCTGCAAATATTTGATGAAATTAAATGATAAGTGGGATAATTATATGTTTGAAGAAAATTATCTTTCGTTTACAGACGACAAAAGAGGAGTATTATCAGGGATTACTATGACATCTATTTTATTTTGTCGGCATGGAGGCTTTATTTATCCGGTCTTTTCCGGGCAGAGGGAAAAAAGTGCATTAGTTGTTGTCAATGAAGTGTTGAAAAATTATACATTTGAAACGGGACAACAAGCAATGAATTTAGCAACGGAGGCGTTAAGGCTTTATTTGGATGTTACGAATAATAATAAAACGATAGCAGGATCATTTATTGACCACGCAAAGAAAAAAATAAAATTTGACATAAAGGCTTTTTTACCTCAGAAAGTCTCAAATGATGTTGTATTTGCCGGATTTGATGTAATGGCGAAATTGGTGCCCATATCAGAAAAAACAATAAGTGAAAATGCAATTAATAATATGGCGGCATTGAGCGGTGTTGATAAGATATATACAGATAATACGTACATAGAAAATCAGCAACAGTGGGAAAAGGTAAAGTTTGGTTCATGGTCTGATATGAAGTTTGCAGGTTGTGAAATTATGGCAACTCATAATGCATTATTGGCACTTGGAAAAAATATGACTGCTCAGTCAATGGTGGATCTGATTAGTATGTATGAGAGAGAGGGGGCGGCATTGGGGGGAGTATTTGGAACTTCTCCTTATGCAATTGAGAGGTATTTTGAGGAAAATGGATATGAAGTATTGTCAACAAGAAGCAGGGAGGAAGATGTTATAAATATTATTGGGATAAACAGTGATACCGTAATTGTGACGGCATACAATAGTGAAACGGATATCATGAGACAGGTGCATACGGTTAGTATCACGAAAGATGGAAATGGGAAATATGCCGTCCATAATGCCTATGTTACGGATAATAGTGGAATATATGTAGTAAAGGACAATAATGGAAATGGGTATGATACATTGCAGGAGGCAATTAATAATATATCAAATAACAATCCGGCATGTATTAATGTGATAGGAATCAGTAATCCGTAAATAAAATTCTTAAATAAGGTGGTGGATGCCAGTGAAAAAGAAAAAAATAATTATCTGCATACTTATGTTTTTCCTGCTTGCGCAGGGGTGCGGGAACAAAGGGCAAATGAAAAGCTGCATGGTAGTAAGGATTAATTCTGACAGCAATTTATCAGAAAGTAAAACGGATTATTTTTATTATGCAAACGGAAACTATATGTACCGATATTTCATGGAAAGTGGGGAAACGGAAAGAAAACCATTCCTTTCGAAAAACGAACGCATGAGAAATTTCACTGTCTGCGGGGAAACTATCTATTATGTGTCGGAACAGAACCAGAAGTTGCAAGTGAAGCGTTTGGAATGGCCGCGGGGGGAAACCGGGACGGTGTTTTCGTGGGAGGGAATACGGCTGCTTTACCATGCGGGGGAAGCGGACAGAATAAGAGGGGTGCAAATACAGGCATATGGGGAGAACCTGCTGATGGATGTGACGGGTGATTTAGGCAGGCAGGTGTATGTAGCACCACTGGATGGCGGCAATCCCTGCGATTTTGTGGATGCGACCGGTTTGTTTCCGGGAAGAAGTGAATCGGGGAAGCCGGAAAAAATCATTTACGGCGGCGTAGTTATGGAAAGGCAGTATGACTGGGAGACCGGCAGGTATGAAATAACGGAAGTGCTGGCGGAAGAAAGTGGTCGCAGTATATTTATTACGGACAAAAAGTATGTGAAAGTGGGAGGCAAAGAGGTTTCCTTTTGGCTGGATGACGAAGAAGGGGGATTTTGGTACTGTGTGGAGGGGGAGCCTGCGAGGCAGAGGATATCCTGCCTGGAGGGAAACGAATATAAGTACTCTTACCTTTTGGAGGAAAAAATAACGGTAGAAGGAGGGAAGGTTATCGGCCTGATCCATGTCGTGAAAGACTGGCGTTCGCATTGGAATGCCACGTATCAGTCAGAACTGCGGTATGATGTGCTGTTTGGGCTGGAACCGGAAACGGGGGCAAGTGCCGTTTTATACAGGACGGAAGATAGACAGACAAGGATTTTGGGGTACAGGGACGGAATCATATACCTGTTTGCGGACTATAAGATTTACGGGCAGTTCCTGGACAGTGGAGAAAAAAGACTGCTTTACACACTGCCGGAACACCCTTATTACCAGTTTGACTGGCAGGGGGATTATCTGCTGGTTAGACGCAGTGACACTTCTGAATTTGAAATGGTGGCTGTCCTGTGGACCGGGGATAGCATGAAGAACAGGAACCTGCAAAAAAGGCGGGATAAGTAGAATGATAGGGGAAGAAAAACGAGAACGGGCAAATTTTCTGGATATATTAAAAAGCATGAGGACGGATACGGAACACAAGGGGGGATGACGATGCAGGAGGAAGAATACGGCGACAGAACCATACTGGCGCTGAAAGGGAAATACCGGGAAATCATGGAGGAGCGGAAGCCGCCGGGAAAAGAAATACTGGCAGGAGGGAAGAAGATGCCGCTTTACAGGGAATACCTGTTTGGCGGGAAATGCTCCATGCTGCTGCCGGAAACGCTGGCGGACATGGATGCACGGGAGCGTGCGGTAAAATACCGGAGGCGGAACCGCCCGCCGGTAATCAAAACAGACCGTGACGGGGATGCAACCATGGCATTCAGCTTGCTCCCGTTACCGGACGGGAAGGAACCGGCAGGGGTAAGGGAGCGGCTTGGGTGCATACGGGACAGTATGGCAAAAGTCTGGAAGCAGAATGTTTTTTATGACACGGGGGAAGTGGAGGCAGGCGGAACCGTGGTGGCATGGATGGACTTCCGCGCCTGCTGCCTGGACGGGGACCTGTACGGCCTGCAGTTCCTGTTCCGTGCGGGGGACGGGGACGTACTCGGCAATTTCCATTGCAGCTTCCCGCTGTACGGTATGTGGAAACAGGCAGTATTAAAATTACTTGGAACAGTGGAAACGGACGGGCAGGAAAAAGGGGACGGCATGCGTGCGGCGGCCGCAGTCCTGCATAAAAAGGAAGGCCGCGCAGAAATGGAGGAAACATGAGAGAATACAGGATTATAACGGAACCGTTTGAATATACGGCACTGACGGGGCTGGAAATACGGAAGCAGGTAAACGGACATGCGGAGGCATCCGTCACCATGCGCATCAGGGATGACAGGCAGGAGCAGTATATGGGGCTCCTGTCGGGACAGACGTGGGTGAAGGTTATGGGAGCCGGAAGCGGGGAAGACGGGACGGGGGACGTATATACGGTACTGTTCCACGGCGTGGTTACGGATTTTTCTTTTTCCCATGACGGGTATGAAACCATTCTTTGGCTGGAATTGGCTAGCGGGAGCATCCTAATGGACATGGAACCGCATTTCAGGGTATTCCAAAACGGGGATGTCCCGTGTGCGGGGATTGGGCAGAAGGTTACATCCCACTACCCAGGGGGACGTGTGGTATACATGGAAGGGGAGGAGGACCGGACGGGCGGCGTACTGATCCAGTATAGGGAAACGGACTGGGAATTCCTGAAACGCCTGGCGGGAAGGACGGGGCGGTACCTGGTACCGGATGCCCTCAGGAAAGGAGCGGGATATACCGTCGGACTCCCCGGGGGGATACGCCGTATACCTTCCATGGAGCGTGTCGGCATTAGGATGGACATGGGGGAATACATGTGTAAATCCCGTAACGGAATGCCGTCGCTGCAGCCCGCGGATATGACGGAACTGGTAATAACGGACCGGGAGGTATACCAAATGGGGGACAGCATTTTATGGCACGGGAAAGAGTATTTCATATGGCGGATACATACGGAATATGACGGGGCGGAATGCATCCATACCTATTACCTGCGGACAAAGGAAGGCATACGGGTACTGCCGGAAGCGCACGGGGGACTGGCGGGCTGTTCCTTTGATGCCGTGGTGACGGCTGTGGAAAAGGACAGGGTGCAGGTGGAAATAATTGGGGACGAATGGAAAGCCGCGGACGGGAAGAAGTGGTTCCCGTATGCAACGGTATATTCCTCCCCCGACGGAACCGGATGGTACTGCATGCCGGAACCCGGGGACAGTGTGCGCCTGTATGTGCCGGAAAGGGAGGAGGACAGTTTCGTCCTGAGTGCGGTACACCGGGAGACGGATGCCTCCAGGCAGAAGCCGGATTACAAATCCCTGAAAACCAAATACGGGAAAGAGATACTGTTTACCCCCGATTCCATTATCATGACAAACAACAGCGGGATGATGGTGGAACTGAATGACAGCGAGGGGATTACCGTATGCAGTGATAAGGACATCGTCATCGAGGCAGGGGATAACCTGACCATATCCAGCCAAAACGCATCACTGCTGATTGCGGCACAGGATACCCTCCAGGTGAAACAGGGTGGGACGAGCATGACGCTGAGCGGGGACATTTCGTTTACGGGCGGGGAGTTCAGGATACAGTAAGGGAGGAAATGGGATGAATAGGGGAAGATAATGAAAAGGATAAGGTACGGATATTTACCATTACTGACTTTATGCATATTATGCTTGGTCGGCTTTGGATTAAAAAAAGGAAAAGTGGAAGAAAGTGGGGAAAGTGGGGAGACCGTAATCCCTGTCTGTTTTCCATGCCGGGAAGGGGACATTATGCAGATGGACGCCATAACGGAAAAAGTCATGGATGTATTCTGTTTAAAAGGCTTTGCGCTTCCCGTGAAAATATGGGAGGAATCCATGGAAGGCACAGAGTATACGGTATCCTTTTTCCGGACAAGTCCCCCCTATGAAAACCTGGACAATGACTTCAGTGGAAAATTGGCGGATTACCGGCTTATGGTGGTGGACGGGGCGGGAAATGCCGTATGGAAGCAGGATATGATTCATTATCCGGTATGCTTTGAGGAGGTACACTGGATGGTGGATGTCTCCGGCGACGGATATGCGGATATCATATTCTGCACTGATTATATCAGCCAGCCTTTACCGAATGCGGAGCTGCAGTTTCTTATATGGGATGGGGAAAAAGGGCAGTATGTGTTAAGGAATCCCGTTGAAGGATATGTATACGGACCGCTTTGGAATGAGGGAATGTCAGGATTTGCGTTTTATGAAAAGGGGTTCAACAACTGGGTGCATGATAAAGAAATGTATGTCTTTGACGAAGGGGGATGGACGCTGCGGGCAGAAATCACCGTGGACAGTGAAAACAGGGATAAGCCTTATTTTGAAGACGGGTTCCAGGAGGAAATATATTATAAGGAACTGGCTTATTTCAGGAGGGAAATTATATACGGGGACGGAGGAAAATCCAGGGAAATTATCCGCGATGACACGTGGGATGGGGATAAGGATTATTATGATAAAGAGAAGCACCTGCAGCTTTATCCGGGGTATGAATGGGAAGTGTTGGAAATGGAGTTGGACACGGGAGGAACCGTTCTGAAATATGTAAAAAAGGAAGGGACGGATACCACGGAAGGCGGGACGGGATATTCTGACACTATTCAGGCTGCGGGCAGGGAGCAGCAGGGCAATATACTGGGGTATACCCTGTGGTGTACGACCGGAAACATGTGGTATGAAAAGGACCCGGATTATTTAGTGGAGACATCTGCCATACGGCATGGTGTTTTTATTTCCGGACATGTGTGCGTATCAGAGGTTTTTTTGGGCGGGCTAATCAGGGAAACAATAGAAAACAGGGGAATACTTGAGGATTCACGGAAAAAATATTTTACGGAATGGGGGCTGTATGGGTTGGGTGAAACAGATTGGAAACTGTTGGAGGAAGGGTGGAAGGCAGACCCATTCGGATATCTGCGGACATACAGGGTTAACACCCTGTTTGGGAGCACCGGTTATGATTTTTCCTATACGTTTTTTGGTGGCAATGGGGAAGGGGAAAAGGAATATACGCAGACGGTGGACGTTGGGGTATCCGTGGACGGAAGCGGAAGGATTAACCGCATGTCCGTGGATGTAGGGGAAGTTACCGCAGGGGAATATGGCATGGAAAGTTTTGTAAACGTGGGAGGACTGTATTCCGGCGGTTGCCAGGAGTGCGTGGTAAAGGGCGGAAAGGCGGAAGCAGGAAGGATTCTGTTGGAGTATTCTGCGGTCGGGGAAAAGAAACAAGGTGGCGGCGGATTCCTGGTGACGGGAGATGTTTCCGTAAGTGCGGAAACGGCCGGGAAAATATGGATGGACATATTGGAAAGCAGGGGAAATAACCTGTGTCAGTATGGAAACCTGTTTAGTACTGAACATATCATGGGGGATTCCGCAGCCGGAAAATTCGGGCAAATAGAGAGTGGATGGAAGGCGGATGGAAGGTATGATTGTTATTATACGGACATGGCGGAAGAAACAGGGGAGGTCTTATTCCGGTATTATTTTTATCCGGACTATGGCGCCATGGGTGTGGAGGAAGCAAAAGCAGTTATCCTGGATTGCGGGATTAGTGTGGGGAGCGGAAAGATTTCCTGGGCAGACATAAAAATATTTTCCATGACAAAAGAAGAATTCCGGCTTGCGGGGCAGGGGAAACAGTACGAGCTGATAGTGAATGGGGGCAGGAAGGTTGAAAGGCAGGACGGTATCCGGGTGCCTGTGCCTGCGACGGAAATTATCCCGGTACCGCTGGAGAATTTTGACGTCGCGGAGTATATGGGGAAGAAGTGCGGAATTGAAGAATGTCCGGCAGTGATATGGGAATGCGGCAGTGTGCCGGAGGCGGCATCATATTTGGGGGAATGCATTCTGACGGATATTAGGAAAGGGGAAATTTACCATGGGGAAACGGAAAAACTGCTTGCCGAGTCTGAGGGTTTTTACGATGGTCTGTACCGGCTTTCGGATATTGCCGGAGAAGGATGGAAGGCAACGGGGGATTATGACTGTTATTTGGTAAACATAAATCAATTAGCGGGATGCCTGCATTTCCGGTATTATTTTTACCCGGAGGAAACGGAAGGCGGGACAGGGCTGGTAGCCGTATTGGATGCGTATGTTTCAGAAGAAGGGGTGGAAAAGGTTCAGGTAAGCAGCTACTTGGGAAAGCGTTCCGGTTTCCTGTGGTGGGATACAGTAAAACTTTAAAAAGGCAGCCAAAAGGAGGAGTATACATGATATGGAAACGGGGAAGAAGGGGGCGGAAGATGTGCAGTGTTTTTGGTCTGGTATCGGTGTTATTGTTTTCTGTTGCCATCCGCGTAGCATTTTTCCCTTTATGTGCATTGGCAGTAGGAGAAGGCAGTGCGGGGGAGAATGGTTTGGGATGTGAGGATTCCAATGGCGATGTCAGGGATGTAATATCCACACGGATAACGATAGATTCACTTGGGGAGATAAATCTGGTGTCTTTTTACCACAATGACCTGCATCCGGTGTTGGAGGTGGTACTTACGGATGACAGAGGGCACATCCTTTATGAATTATGTGCCATGAACGGTTTGGAAATTAAAGTTTTTGATGTGTTTGTGGAAGACATGAACAATGACGGAAGGGATGATGTGAAAGTTATCCTTGGTACATATGAGGGAGGCTGGACCCAATACCGTTTGGTATGGAACTTTTATCAATTGGAAGAAGGGGGATTTGAGCGTGTCATGGGGAGCGGTACTTCCAAAGAACACGGGTTTTTGTCTCCGTATGGATATATTGGCTGTTATAGAATAACTGAGGTTTGCACGGGACAGGATTTGCCTGCCGGGGGGCTGATGACGGAACAGGAAAAGGAAATGATGCTGGGGAATATCGTCATACTGGATAAGGGGTTTATGATATTCTATGACTGTGAAAAGAAGCAGGGAGTACGGAAAGGCGGGGATGTATTTTGCGGTAACTATATGGTGCAAAGATTTGTTTTGGGTGCGGGCAAGGGGTGTACCATTATACCTGACTGTGTTTTAAACGGCACGAAACCGGACTGTGCCATGAAACAGGCGGTGGGAAAGGAACGTTACGAAAGAATAAACGGCAGGATTGAAAATGTGGATAACAGGACAGTACAATGGTATACCATGGAAGGAACGGACAGCCTCATCATGTCCTCCTACCTGTCGGGACAT
>CANTGP010000049.1 GCA_947653315.1 uncultured Lachnospiraceae bacterium | reverse complement strand
TATTGACTATGGACGAGGTGATGGAATGCTGGAATAAAGGAGGATACAACAAGAAAAGGCTGAAAGACAAAGTATGCCATTTGGACAGTGAAATCATGGGTAAGGTGAACGAAGGGCTGTTAATCAGTCTGGAACTGGGTGTTTTTGGCCATCATACATAAGAATGCGGAAGTACCAAAGGACGGCCGCTTTTTGCGGACGGGACAAAACTTGACGGAACCAGCGGAAAATGGTATAGTTTACAGTGATATTTTATGTGGAATACAAAAGGAGATGGGATTATGGACGATGACGGGCCTACTGCCAGTATGATTCTATTCATGGTATTGATTTTTATTGACGTGTTTTTTTACGGTTTCGGCGCGGCGATACTGGAACTGAACGGGAAGGATATCGAGAAGCGGGCGAAGGAGGATAAGGACAAAAAGTCGCTCCGGCTGTCGGAGATTATCGATCATCCGGCAGGGTATGTCAATACGGTGCAGATGATTGTCACGCTGATCAATATTATTATGGGTGGATTTTACCTTGGCATATGGCAGAAGGGCATCCGGCGGCTTGTGGTGGAATACATGGAAGGAAAGGCACAGGGCGCGGCGCCGGAAGGGCTTGAAATCGTGGGAGTGGTTTCGCTGGCAGTTACCGTGGCGGTACTCCTGTACATATTGTTGACGTTTGGGGTGCTGCTTCCGAAAAAGGTGGCATCCAGGTACCCGGAGCAGTGGGCTTACATGTGTATTCATCCGGTTTATTTCATCATGAAAGTCCTTTCCCCCTTTACCGGGCTGGTGACGGTGAGCGCCGGGGCCGTGCTGAGGCTGTTCGGCATCCGGGAAGATGAGGGACTGACGGATGTGACGGAAGAAGAAATCATATCCATGGTGAACGAGGGACATGAGCAGGGCGTATTACAGGCGGCGGAAGCGGAGATGATTACCAACATCTTTGAGTTCGGCGACAAGGAAGCGCAGGATATCATGACCCACCGCGGAAGTATGGTCTGTGTGGAAGGCAGTTCCCTTTTGCGGGACGCGATTGATTTTATGCTGGAATCCAACAACAGCAGATTTCCGGTTTATGAGGAAAACATTGACCACATTACGGGCATTTTGCATCTGAGGGACGCCATGCGGCTCCATGCGGGCGAAGCGGAGTTAAACCGTCCGGTAAGGGAAATTGAGGGGCTTTTGCGGGAGCCGGTCTTTATCCCGGAGACGAAGAACATTGATGCGTTGTTCCAAATAATGCAGTCTTCCAAGACGCAGATGGTCATTGTGGTGGACGAATACGGGCAGACGTCCGGGCTGCTGGCCATGGAGGATATTTTGGAGGAAATCGTCGGGAACCTGATGGATGAATACGATGAGGACGAGGAGCATATTGAGGCGACCGCCAATGAGGATGAGTACATCATAGAAGGCAAGACGCCGTTGGACGAGCTGGAAGAACGCTTCGGAATCCGTTTCGAGGAGGAGGAGTTCGAGACGCTTAACGGGTTCCTGATTTCCAGGATGGACAAGATACCGGAGGAAAACGAGGAGTTTGAAATCGAGGTGGACGGGTATCATTTCCGCATCCTATCCGTGGAAAATAAGATGATACAGAGCGTTTTGGTGACGAAGGTGAAACAGGAAAAGGAGGAGAAAGAAAAATGTCAGGACATTCCAAATTTGCAAACATAAAACATAAGAAAGAAAAGAACGATGCGGCGAAGGGGAAGATTTTCACCATCATCGGAAGGGAAATCGCGGTGGCGGTAAAAGAAGGCGGGCCGGATCCGTCAAACAATTTTAAACTGGCGCAGGTGATTACGAAGGCAAAGGCAAACAACATGCCCAACGATACCATTGACCGTGGCATCAAAAAGGCGGCGGGGGACGTGGGCAACGTCAATTATAAGTATATCACTTATGAAGGATACGGTCCGAACGGGATTGCCATCATCGTGGACGCGCTGACGGATAACCAGAACCGGACGGCGGCAAATATCAGGAATGCATTTACCAAAGGGCAGGGAAATGTCGGTACGCCCGGATGCGTTTCCTTCATGTTTGATAAAAAAGGGCAGATCATCATAGACAAGGAAGAATGCCCCATGGAATCCGACGATTTGATGATGACGGCTTTGGATGCCGGAGCGGAGGACTTTACGGAGGAGGAGGACAGTTATGAAATCCTGACGGATCCCGACGGGTTCGAAGCGGTAAGGAAGGCGTTGGAGGATGCGGGGATTGCGATGGTTTCCGCCGAAGTAACGATGATTCCGCAGAACTATGTGGCGTTAACGGATGAAACTGCCGTGAAAAACCTGCAAAAGACGCTGGACCTTTTGGATGAGGACGACGACGTGCAGGCGGTATACCATAACTGGGATGAATAAGAAGGAATAATAAGAAATCAGCAGGAATTAGAAGGAATTAGAAGGAATTAGAAGGAATAAGCAGGAATAAGCAGGAATAAGCAGGAATAAGTAAGAAGGAATCAGAAGGAATAAATAGGAATAAGAAGCGGCAAGCGGAATGGCAGGGAGAGGACATGAACGAGACTCTGAGGAACATAGCGCCCCTTTTTGAAGGGATGGACAAAAGAAACCATGCGTTTAAAAGGGAGACTTATGCGGATACGTTCCAAAGTTACCGGGAGGAAAACGGCGGTTTTTTCCGGGAACTGGACCGGGCGCTGGCAGCAGGGCAGCAGGAAGAACTTTCGTGGGAACTCGCAGGCGCGGTTACCGGGTATGTAAAGGAAACGCTCGGAGCGGTCAGGGAAAAGCGCAGGCGTGAGGCGGCGCAGCTTAACTACAATATGTTTATGGCGGTTTATTTCCTGCCTGCCATATTGGAAGGAAAACAAAACGGCGCCAAGGAGCTGGCGGACAGCATTTGCGCCAAGTGGGCGGAAACCTTTCCGGGGAACCGGATTCAAAGCGCGGATTTCGCCACTATCCAATCAGGGTTCCGGACAAAAATGTGTTATATTACCACTGCCGTTTGCAAAAGTCTCCATAAACCGGAGGACTGCCGTGAATTGGAGCTGCTGCGGGGATACCGGGACGGTTATCTGATGCGGCATGGGGGCGCGGCATTGGTGGAAGAATATTATGATATCGCGCCTACCATTGTTAAACGGATAAACAAGCTGCCGGATGCGGAGCGGGAATACCGGTATCTGTGGGAACGTTATTTGAAACCGTGTGTGGCGGCAATTGAAAACGGGGAACCGGAAGTCTGCGGCGGAACTTATACGGAGATGGTGGAAGAATTGAAACGGAAGTATGTGGCAACGGCAGAAAGAACAGGGGGCAGCGGTGTCTGCAGGAGGAAATGAGATGAACAGGGAAAACGGGGAAGGGTACCAAAAAGGAACCATATGTGTCCAGTCGGGCTGGAAACCGAAGAATGGGGAACCGAGGGTTCTGCCCATTTACCAAAGCACGACGTTTAAGTATGAAAGCTCGGAACAGATGGGACGGCTGTTTGATTTGGAGGAAAGCGGGTTTTTTTACAGCCGTCTGCAGAATCCGACCAATGAGTGCGTGGCGCAGAAAATATGCGAACTGGAAGGCGGCGTTGCGGCAATGCTCACTTCTTCCGGACAGGCGGCGAACTATTACGCGGTATTCAATATCTGTGAGGCAGGCTCCCATGTGGTGATGTCTTCCACGGTATACGGGGGGACGTTTAATTTATTAACGGTAACGATGAAAAAAATGGGCATCGAATGTACCGTGGTGGATCCAAATGCACCGGAAGAAGAACTGCACGGGGCATTCAGGGAGAATACCAGGTGCGTGCTGGCGGAAACCATAGCCAATCCCGCCTTGGTGGTTTTGGATATTGAGAAGTTTGCAAGGCTGGCGCATGCCCACCAGGTTCCGTTACTTGTGGACAATACGTTTGCCACGCCCATCAACTGTAATCCAATCCGGTGGGGAGCGGACATCGTGGTCCATTCCACTACCAAATACATGGACGGGCACGGGATGGCCTTAGGCGGCGCCATCGTGGATTCCAGCAATTTTGACTGGGCGGCATACCCGGATAAGTACCCCGGGCTCTGTCAGCCGGACGAATCCTATCACGGGGTCACGTATACGGAGAAATTCGGAAAGCTGGCATATATTACGAAGGCGACTTCCCAGCTTATGAGGGATTTGGGCGCCGCACAGTCGCCGCAGAATGCGTTTTTACTGAACGTAGGGCTGGAGACGCTGCACTTAAGGGTTCCGAGGCATTGTGAAAATGCCCTTGCGGTGGCACAGTATTTGGAAAACCATGAAAAGGTGGCATGGGTGAACTATCCGGGGCTAAAAAGCAGCCGCTATTATGAGTTGGCGCGTAAGTACATGCCAAACGGTACCTGCGGCGTGATTTCCTTCGGGTTAAAAGGAGGAAGGGAAGCGGCTTCCGGCATGATGGACCGCCTGAAGCTGGCGGCGATCGTCACCCATGTGGCGGATGCGCGTACCTGTGTCCTTCATCCGGCAAGCCATACCCACAGGCAGATGAACGACGAACAGTTGCGGGAAGCAGGGGTTGCCCCTGATTTAATCCGTCTGTCCGTGGGCATCGAAAGCAAGGAAGACATTATTGCGGATTTGGAGCAGGCATTGCAGGGCGTATGACCGGTGGAGTGGACCGATGGAATGAATAGGATAGGAAACACGGTATGGAACAGGGCAGGAAACAAGGTATGGAATGCGAGGGAGCGGAAGGCGGAAGAAAGAGATGGCTGAGTTATCCGTTATGGGTTTTATACACACTGCTTGTGGGAAGCTGTATTGCCGCAGGGGTTTGGCGGCCGGCGGGGCAGGCAGGAAAATCCGGCGGATATCTTGCCGCGGCGGCGGCGGGGCTTTTGGCAGCGGTGGGCATATGGTTTGCGGGACGCCTGATTATACGTTTTTACAAAAATAAATCTATGGAAAAGAAAAACGGGAAGAAGGTATCCCCTAAAAGAAAAGCCGGAAACGGGCTTTTGTCAGGGCGTTTGGAATATCCTGCAGTGATTGTTTTATGCGGGGCGGCGTTTTGCCTGCGTCTCTGTTTGTTTTTTTCCATGGACGGTGCATGGTCGGACGGCGTTTCCGTAAACGGGGGAGGCGCTTTTTATGAGGCGGCGTTGGTAAAAGAGGGAGGCGGTGTGCCTTGGAATGCCCACGGCGCTTCTTATTTTTATACCGTGCTTTTGTCTTTCGTGCTGTCCTTTTCCGGGAATAAGGTAACGGCGGGGATTGCGCTGCAGATGGTTTTACAGGTGGTGGGCCTGCCCTTTTTTTATGCGGCGGTAAAACGGCTTACGGGCCGGGGGGAGGCGTTTTGTGCGCTGGCGGCTTTGGCATTTACGCCGGGATATTATGCGGGGATGTTTTCCCTGACGCCGGAACCTCTTTTCGGCCTTTTCTTTTCCCTTGGGCTGTTTTGGTGCGGACAGTATGTGCGGGGGACACAAAAAGGGACTGCCGGAGGGAAAGCATATCTGTTTCCGGCGTTTTGCGGGCTGTATACCGGATTTGCGGGATGGCTGGACCCGGCGGGATGGCTGCTTTTCCTTCCGGTTTTGTTTTTCTCCCTGCGGACTTTGAAGAAGGATGCCGTGTCGGAGGGAGAGGGGACGGCGGAAGGAAGGAAGCGCGCCGTTTTGCGCACCGCGTGTTACCTGGTGTCGTCCCTGCTTTCGTTTTTGGCGCTCCTTTGGGTGTGCGGGGCTATGGCAAGGACGGCAGGGCAGACATATGCAGGGACGTTTTCCGCCTGGTACCGTGCGGCGTTCGGGGGTCTTTCCGTACCTTCCGCAGCAGGTATTTGGTCTTATCTGACCGAACAGGCTTTCATGCCTTTGGTTTGTCTGTGTGCCGCTTTTGCCGTTGCCGGATTTTGGGGCAGAAAGGGACAGAAGCAGGATGTTTGGGTTACGCTTCTTTTGCTGTTGTATGTATTTCCTGTTTTTGGTATCGGCGGCATGGAATACGGGATGCTGCGGACGATGATATGGGGGATATTGGCAGGCATCGGAATCTGTTCCATGGGGACGGGGGAATCTGCAGGGACGGCCCCTGTTCCTAGCGGGACCGAATCTGCTCCTGACAGGGTTTCCTCTGCCCCTGACAGGGCTGAAGCCGTTTCTGACGAACCTAAGGGGGATTCCGCGGAGGATAAGCCTAAAGTGAAATTGATTGAAAATCCCCTGCCTTTGCCCAAAAAGCATGTGAAACGGGAAATGACCTATGCGAAAGAAGTGGAAGGGGCGGAGATGGAATTTGATGTTTCCGTTGCGGAGGATGATGATTTTGATATATAAATGGTATGGATATATAATGGAAAGGCATAGAGAGGGTATAAACTTAGTTACGGAGGTATGCAAATGAACGGGAAAAAGGGAAGGGAAGAAGGCGGCAGGGGATTGCAGAGCATAAGGGGTAAAATCCTACTGATGGGAAGCGTGGCAATCGCATCATCGGTGATTTTGGGATATGTGGGAATATCCTCACTGGACAGCAACAGTCGAAATAACGAAGTATTGAAAGAAATTAACCTGATTAACGTATACCAGTCGGAGAACCAAAGCCTGGATACTTCTTACCTCTATTTTCTGGATGATTCTTATTTGGGAAATATCGTATCCAATTTAGGGAAAATGCAGGCGTGTTTAGAGGCGGCAAAGAAGTCTTCCGGCGGAAGTTTTCAGGCGGAAATGGAAGATATGGGACTTATCCTGGAGCAGTGCAGGGAGAATTACGAACAGATTAGGGCAGCAGGCAGCGAGAGGGGATATGCCGGGGATACCGGGGCATATGCGGAGTACTTGGATGTGTCGGAAACGCTTGCCGGACAGTTCCAGGCGATTGCAGACGACCGTTCGTGGGTGGACGGAAGGTGGATGGACGCGGATGTCGGCGCGGAAGAAGTGGAAGTGGACGGGAGGAGTTATTTAAAGTTCCATTATGAGGACAATATGCCGGAAGCGGGGAAAAGAAACCTGTTCATTATCCGGATTGGCGGTACGGGGGTTCCTTACCGGGGGAAGCTGTACCTGAACAACATTCTTTTTTACAATTCTTCCGGCGACGGAATCACCGTGAATTTGGATGCGGTTACCAAAGAGGACTTATCCTCGTCGGGCGGCAATGCCCTGGCGGGTTATGAAACGGGAAATTTGGGCGGTATGGCCAGTATTGTGGTGGACAGCGCTTTTACGCCGGAGAATGCGAGCTGGGAAGAAGCAAACATTTATATTCCGGTGGCCGTCATGCCGACACAGGACTACCGGAGGGTATCCTTTGACGTATATTTGGAAATTACCGATTTGGAACAACTGCAGTTTGGTTTTGCCTATTCCGATAAATACGGGTTCCGGGATGCTTTGGACAGGCTGGATACAGCCGTGGAATCTTATGGGAAGCATGTGGTGGAAGGCAGGGATGTGTCGGAGGAAGAAGCTGCCATAAACGCATTGCTGCAGGAAATGGAAGACAATCTCGGCGTTTATGTCAGCGACGGGGCACAGAAGGAGGAAACGAATGCCAGCCTGCAAAAGAAGAAGGCGGCATTTGAAAAGATGAATGCGGCGGACAAAACCGTGCTGGAGTTAAAGGCGGAAAATATCCGCTTATTCGAAGCCCTTACGGATACCACTACGGCAATCCGCAGTTTGGTGGAGGAAAATACCGAAAAAAGCCGGGGGATGCTGTGGATGCTGATTTTGGCCGTTTTGGCGGTAAGCGCTTTTGTCATGGTGGTTATCACCTGGATTATCGGCAGGAGTATGGACGGCAGCATGCGCCGCTTCCGGGATACATTAACGAAAGTGACGCAGGGCGATTTGTCGGTACGGGCTTCGGATAAAGGGAAGGATGAGTTTTCTTCTTTCGGAAAATACTTAAACCAGTTTTTGGAGCGTCTGACGGAAATCATCCATTCCACACAGTATACGGCGGAAACGTTGAAGGAATCGGGTGTGGCTTTGGGAGGTATGGCGCAGAGCAGCGGCGTGACATCCGGTGAAATCGGGATTGCCGTGGAGGCGATTTCCAAGGACGCCGGCGTGCAGGCCGGGGAAATCGAGGGCGCTACCGGACAGATTGCGGAAATGAGCAGCGCGTTTGTGGAAATCGTGGAAAATGTCGGGCATCTGCAGGTCCTTTCCGAGCAAATGCAGAAGGTGAGCCGGGAGTCTTCCGCTTTTATGGAAGAACTGAATACCGCCAATGAACAGACGGTAGAGGCATTTTCCCAGGTTTCCCAGCAGATACATACCACGAATGAGTCCGTGCAGCAGATTCGGGAAGCCACGGAGCTGATTACTTCCATTGCAAGCCAGACGAACCTGTTATCCTTAAATGCCAGCATCGAAGCGGCGCGGGCAGGGGAAGCCGGCAAGGGGTTTGCCGTGGTTGCGGCGGAAATACAAAAGCTGGCGGAACAGTCCAGTTCTTCGGCGGATATCATTAAAAAGATCATCGGAACGCTGGCGACGGAGGCACAGTTGACCGTGGATATCGTGGATAAGGTATCCAAAACCGTGGAAAACCAAAGGGAGAAACTGGACCAGACAAAGAAGCGTTTTGGGGAATTGGAGCAGGGAATCGGGGATTCTTCAAGGGAAACCATGAATATCAGGACAAAGACCAATATCTGCGACGGGGCATGTAAGAAGGTGGAACAGGTATTTATGAACCTGGCGGATATTTCGGAGCAGAATGCGGCTGCCGCGGAGGAAACCACGGCATCCATGACGGAGCTGAATGCCACCATTACCCATTTGGTGGATACGGCGAAGCAGTTAGGGGAAGTGTCCGATAAACTGAATCATGATTTGAGTTTCTTCCATACGTGACGGATTCCGGTTTTGACCGGTGCCGTATGGAGTTGTGCCGGGGAGTGCGGAGGGATGTTTTTCTTCCGTATTTTCCGTCGAAAAAATAAAGTTTTTGCATGAAAATGCAAAAACTTTATTTTTTTGGCGGTGCCGGGATAAAATACGGATTACCATGCAAACTAAATAGGCAGATAAAATATGCAAAGGATGTAAAAAGTATGTAAACGGAAAGAATCTGTCAGGAAAATTCCGGAAATGGCCTTGCAGACATTACAGGTAAAACAGTAGCAGGGCGGAGGAAGAAGGGAGTCAGCATGGGAAACCAGAAAACGAAAAGCACGAAAAACGGGGAAGCCGGGGAAACGAAGGAAAAGGATACCGGAAAAAAGTCGGATGCGGAAAAGCAGCGCGACGAGAGGATTGAAAAAACCGGACAGGTAACGTTGGACAAGAATGACCGGAAGCATAAAATCCACCTGATTACGATTATCGGGGAAGTGGAGGGGCATGACAACTTAAACGGTACTTCCAAGACGACGAAATACGAACATGTCCTGCCGGAGCTTGCCGCCATAGAAGACAGCAGCGACGTTGACGGCGTACTGATCCTGTTAAACACCATGGGGGGCGACGTGGAAGCGGGGCTTGCCATTGCGGAAATGATTGCTTCCTTAAGCAAGCCCACGGTGTCCCTGGTATTGGGCGGGAGCCATTCCATCGGCGTACCCATTGCCACGAGTACGGATTATTCTTACATCGTTCCCACCGGCACCATGGTCATCCATCCGGTGCGGATGAACGGCATGGTCATCGGGGTACCGCAGACTTTTGACTATTTTAAGCAGATACAGAACCGGATTACCGGATTCGTATGCAGTCATTGCGGAATAAGTAAGTCCAGGCTGGAAGAACTGATGATGGAAACGGGCGTACTGACGAAGGACGTCGGCACCATACTGGTGGGACAGGAAGCGGTAAACGAGGGGATTATTAACGATGTGGGTGGAATCCGGGAGGCATTGGAGCATCTTCATGAAATGATTGGTGACAATTAGCTTTTTAGATGCTATACTATATGAGTTGAGTAAGCGGCGCGTCTGCGCCGGCAGTTTGGGAGGCATATTGTATGGCATCGGGACAGGGTAAGAGAAGTAATACCGGTAAAGGTGCGGGAAGGAAAAGTCCGTCGGGGAAAAGTACGTCCGGAAAGAACCGGGGTACGGCCGCAGGCAGAAATGCCAGACAGAGCGAGCCGATGGATATTGCGATTAAAAATGAAGTAATACTGATTGGTGTATTCGCACTGGCGGTTTTTTTGTTCTTATGTAATTTTGGCGTGGTGGGCGTGATGGGCGATATGGTCAGCGGTGTGATGTTCGGCATTTTGGGATGGACATCCTACGCGGCGCCCATCCTGTTTTTCCTTGCCGTGGCGTTTGGCATATCGAATAAGGGAAACCGGATTGCGGTGCGCAAGCTGGTGGCGGCGGTGCTTTTGTTCCTCCTTACGGCGATGACCTGTGATTTGCTTACGGGAAGCTGGAACGGGGAGTCCCTCTACCGTGCCAGGGATGTTTTTGAACGGTGCAGCGTGGAGCGCGGCGGCGGCGGGCTGGTAGGCGGAACGCTGGCTTTCTTGTCTTACCATTTTCTTTCCATGGTGGGAACGGCGCTGCTGATTCTTGTTTTGGTGGTAATCTGCCTTGTGATTATTACGGAGAAATCCGTGATGAAAGGAGTCAAAAGCGGCGGACAGAGGGTATACGAAAAAACACGCGAAGATGCTTATTACCGCAGGGAACGGGCAATCAGGAGACGCGAGGAACAGGAACAGTTAAGGCGGGAGCGGCAGGAGGAGCGCAGACTGCGGGAAGAAGCGCAGGAAGACGAAAAAATCCTGCGCATGGATAAGAAAGTATCCGGCGTCATGCTGGATACCACGCTGACCGGGAAAACTTCCAAAAAAGCGGAACCGTCCACGGATACGGCAATGGGCGCCATGGAGGTAAGGGATGATATCCATGAGATTATTTTAAATGATTTAGGGGAAGACGATATCCGGGAAGTGGAAGTGAAGGCGGAAAGAAGAACGGAATCAGGCGGGGAATCCGTTCTTCCGCCCGAATTTGACCGGATACATATTACTTCCGCGTTCCATCAGGAGGAGGAGACGGGAAGCGGTAGCGGGCAGGAAGCGGAACATGTGCCTGCGGAAGCGGAAAGCACGGATTTATGGGACGGTTTGGATACCGGAACGGACGGATATGGGTTCCCGCCGCCGGATGCCGCGGAAAGCCCGGAAGAAGGAGCGGACGCACGGACGCCGGGTACGCGGCGGGTACGTCCCGTGGCAAAGCCTGCCGCAAAGGATGTTCCGGCTGGCCGGGATGACAGTAACGCACAGGATATCGTGCCCGTGCCGAAGAAAATAAAGGAATATGTGTTCCCCTCCGTGAAATTATTGAAAAAGAGTCCGAATAAGGGAAACGGGGATTCCGCCATGAAGCTGAAACAGACGGCGATGCAGCTCCAAACCACACTGGCGACGTTCGGGGTGCGTGTGACCGTGACGGATATCAGTCAGGGACCTACGGTAACGCGGTATGAGCTGCAGCCGGACCAGGGTGTGAAGGTGAGTAAGATTGTGGGGCTTGCGGACGATATTAAGCTGAATCTGGCGGCTACGGACATCCGGATTGAAGCGCCCATTCCCGGTAAGGCGGCGGTGGGAATCGAGGTGCCCAATAAGGAGACTTCCGCCGTGATGCTTGGGGATTTGCTGGATTCCAAGGAATTTAAGGACTTTTCCTCCAATTTGGCCTTTGCGGTGGGCAAGGATATCGGCGGCAAGACGGTGGTGACGGATATTGCGAAGATGCCCCATATGCTTATCGCCGGTTCCACGGGTTCCGGGAAATCGGTGTGCATCAATACGTTAATCATGAGTATTTTGTATAAAGCCCATCCCGACGACGTGAAGTTAATCATGGTGGATCCTAAGGTTGTGGAGCTGAGCGTATATAACGGCATCCCCCATCTGCTGATTCCGGTGGTGACGGATCCGAAGAAAGCGGCTGCCGCGCTGCACTGGGGTGTGGCGGAAATGACCGAACGTTATAAGAAATTCGCGGATTTTAATGTGCGTGACTTAAAGGGATACAATAAGGCGGTAGAAGCAATGAAAGGGCGCGGCGAGGACGCGCCTGCGAAAATGCCCCAAATTGTCATTATCGTGGACGAGCTTGCCGACCTGATGATGGTGTCGCCGGGGGAAGTGGAGGAATCCATCTGCCGTCTGGCACAGCTTGCGAGGGCGGCGGGCATTCATCTGATCATCGCAACACAGCGTCCTTCCGTGGATGTCATCACGGGGTTGATTAAGGCGAATATGCCAAGCCGTGTGGCTTTTGCCGTTTCCAGCGGCGTGGATTCCCG
>CANTGP010000048.1 GCA_947653315.1 uncultured Lachnospiraceae bacterium | reverse complement strand
CCGCCTGTCCCGTTACTTCTTTTTTACCGGAACCCAGAGTTCGCAGAACAAATCTTTCCTGCCGTTTTCAAAATAAACTTCGTAATCCGTACCGTCCGTCTGCTCATAACCGGTCTGTGGCGCAAACTCCCGGAAGAATTTTTCCCATGTTTCCCCCAGGCAGTCACCGTCCGTGCCAATGCATGAAAACACGGCATAATCCGCAGGCTCCGTTTCCCATAAGGTATAGCCTTCCTCAAGGAAACGCGCTGCCCCTTCCCTATCGGTATCCCCGTCAAGCATAACGCCGATGCCATACCGGAAATGCGTTTCCCCATCCTTCAGGGGACTGCACAAACCATACACATCCCTTTTTCCTTCCGGGCGGAGCGACCGCATGGGTTCCACCCTGTTATTCTGTCCGCATTCCGACCAAAAATCAGGAATGCTGTGATCGTTGTCGTCCCCCGCCACTTCATTCGGGAAATCCCTTACCATGGCAAGAAACTGCTGCCGCCCCCTGTGCTCCATCCTGTAATCCATAATACTGCCTCCTTCTAATGAAATTTTTATCACAAGGGGATTAAACAACCGTATCTTCGCACCTTTTTGCTTTGCCTGCTTCGGGGTTGAACCATGAAACTTTGAAAAGGCTTTTGAAAAACTCTCCGGGGTCTGGTAGCCGTACTTATAGGCGGCTTCCGTCACCGACAGGTCCGTTTCCTGAAGCTCCTGCGCCGCCAGTGCCAGCCTCCGGTTCCTGATATACTCGTTTGCGGTCATTCCCGCTATGAAACGGAAAGTCCGGTGGAAATCGTAGCCTGACATCCGGACGCTTTTTGCAGCATCCGCATAGGTAATATCATCACAAATGTGTTCTTCCATATAACGGATTGCCTGCTGTATCAATTGTACTGACATGTCGTTTTCTCTCCTTGCACAATATCATTATAACTTTTCGGATGCGGAAAATCCTGTCCCCGCTTGCACAAACGAGGAAATCAATTTGGGGTTTCCGCCGGACGGCCTACGGAAACCCCAAATTGCTCACGGCAGTTTTTATGAAAACAACCGCGAAATATCATTAAACAGCACAAACACCATCAAGAGCATCAAAAGCGCCATTCCCGCCAAATGCACCATTCCCTCTTTTTCCGGCGGCACCGGTTTCCCCCGGACCACCTCGAACAGTAAAAATACCAGCCGCCCGCCATCCAGCGCCGGAACCGGCAGTAAATTCAGGACGCCCAGGTTCACCGAGAGCAGGATGGTAATGCTCATCATGGAAAACAGTACATAGCGGAACCCGTATTCCTTTTGGGATTCATAAGTTTCCCCTACCATTTGGGCGATTCCCACCGGTCCGGCCACGTCATCCTTCGACACCCGTCCCTGGAACAGCATCGCAAGGCTCTTAAACGTACTGCCCACATAATACTCCAGTTCATAAAACCCGTACCGGAATACCTCCAATGCGCTGCACCGGTAATACTCACTGTATCCCATAAAACCGATGTAATAACGCCCTGCCTCATTGTCATAAACCGGCGTCAGCTCCGTGCGGAACGTTTCCCCGCCGCGGACATATTCCACCTTCATCGTTTCCCCGCGGTTTAAGAAGGAAATTAAGGATATCTGCTTTCCGAAATGAATCTTTTCCCCGTTTATCTCCGTAATCCGGTCGCCTGCCTGTATCCCCGCCGCCTCCGCCGCACTGCCGGCCACTACCGACTGTATCACCGGCCGCTCCGTACCGGCAAACGCAATCAGGATTACCGCAAGAACATAGGCGAGGATCAGGTTAAACAAAGGACCCGCAGCCACGGCGGAAATTCTCGCCCACACATTTGCCGACAGAAATGAGCCTTCGTCCGGCACGCCGCCCTCCGCCATACCGTCTTCCCCGTCAAACATGCATGCGCCGCCAATAGGCAGCGCCTTCAGGCTGTATACCGTTTCCCCCTTTTTATACTTAAAAACGGTAGGGCCCATCCCCACGGCAAACTCCACTACCCGTATCCCGTTTTTCTTCGCCAAAAGGAAATGGCCGAATTCATGGGAAATAACCACCAGTCCGAAAATCAGCAGAAATAATATCACCGTAACTATCAATTTACCACCCGCCTTATATATTCATACGCTTCCTGTTCCGTCCGCAGGATATCCTCCACGTCCGGATGTTCCAGCACTTTATGCTGCCCCATGCACGCCCCGATTAATTCGGGAATCTGCAAAAAGCCTATCTTCCGCTCCAAAAACAGGCTGACCGCCCGCTCGTTTGCCGCATTGTATACCGTGGGCATACTGCCCCCCGCCCTTGCCGCCTCAAATGCCAGCTTTAAGCCCGTAAAAGTCTCCAAATCCGGTTTTTCAAACGTCATCTGTCCCAATGCAAAAAAGTCCAGTTTCTTCCCGTCCAGCGGTCTGCGGTCCGGGTAAAACAAAGCATAAGCAATCGGCAGTTTCATATCGGGCATTCCAAGCTGCGCCATCACCGCCCCGTCCTCATATTCCACCATGGAATGAATGACGCTTTGGGGATGCACCACCACCTCAATCTGCTCCAAATCCACGCCGAACAGCCATTTCGCTTCCATGACCTCCAGCCCTTTATTGACCATGGTGGCGGAATCAATGGTAATTTTCCTGCCCATTGCCCAATTGGGATGCTTTAGGGCATCCTCTGCCTTCATGGCGCCCAGTTCCTCTTTCGTCCTGCCGCGGAACGGTCCGCCGGATGCCGTTAAGAGTATCTTGCTGACACGGTTTTTGTTTTCCCCGTTCATGGACTGGAAAATGGCGCTGTGCTCGCTGTCCACCGGAAGGATGGGAACCTTATGCTTTGCCGCCAGCGGCATAATGATATGCCCCGCCGTCACTAACGTTTCCTTATTGGCAAGCGCAATCGCCTTGCCGCTTTCTATGGCGGCAATAGTGGGTTTTATCCCAATCATGCCCACAATCGCCGTCACCAATACATCCGTTTCCTCCATCACGGCGATTTCCAAAAGACCTTCCATGCCGCAGCAGATACGCACGCCCGTATCCGCCACCCGCGCACGGAGATCCAAACATGCTTCCTCGCTCCACATGGCTGCAACCAGCGGACAAAACTCACGGATCTGTTCCTCCATCCGCTCCACATTGCTTCCCGCCGCCAAGGCAGTCACCTGTAAATCCCGGTTCTGCCGCACGATTTCCAATGTTTGGGTTCCGATGGAACCCGTAGACCCCAAAACCGCTATCCTTTTCATCCGTTTACCACCTTATCCAATCTCACCCGCGCCCCATAAAGAGCACTGCCAGTGCGTATATCATGGGCGCCGTGAAAATTACGCTGTCAAACCGGTCCATAATTCCCCCGTGTCCCGGTATCAGATGCCCATAATCCTTAATTTCATGGTTCCGCTTAATGGCGGACGCCGCCAAATCCCCCACCTGGGAAATCACGGCCCCCACTGCGCTGATCAGCACAAATATCCACGTCACCTGCCGTTCTTCCACCACCTGCTCCACCAGGAAATACCCGTACAGTCCTCCAACCAAAGCGGAACCCAGCACACCGCCGACGGCGCCCTCAATGGATTTCTTCGGGCTGAGCTTCGGCGTCATCTTATGCTTCCCGATGGATATTCCCGTTAAATAAGCGCAGGTATCGCAAATCCACGAACTGATGAAAATCATCCATACCAAATATTCCCCGTATGGCAGCTCCCTCGTCAGGTAAAGGAACGCAAACATCACCGGCGCGTATGCAAAACAGAAAAAAGCCCCCATTACCTGCTCCGCGCGGTATTTCGGAAACGCAAACACATATACGAACATAAAGGCAGCCATCGTAAACAGAACGGCAAATAACTGCGCCTGCGCGCTCCCGGTAAATACCACTACCGCATAGTAACAGACAATGCCAAGATACCCCATGCCCTCCAAAGCATTCATTCCCTGCCCCTGTACGCGGATCTTACATGCCTTCACCAGTTCCCCATACGCAACCATGGAAATGAACAGGCATACGGCAGCCAAAAGATATCCGCCCGTAAGCAGCGTGACGGCGGCAATCACCACAAGTACCACGCCGCTGAGCAAACGAGCCATAAACATATCCGCTACCTCCTAATCGTTTTCTACCAAACCATAACGCCTATCCCTCTTATTATATGCATCTATGGCTTTTTCCAATTCTTCTTTCGTAAAATCCGGCCATGCCACCGGCGTAAAATAAAATTCCGTATAAGCAAGCTGCCACAGCAGAAAATTCGAAATCCGCTGCTCGTTACAGGTCCGTATTAACAAATCCGGCTCCGGTATCCCGCCGGTATCCAGCATGGAACTTACCAGTTCTTCGGTAATCTGTCCTTCTTCCAGTTCCCCGTCCTTCACCTTACGTGAAATAGCCTGCACCGCGCGCACGATTTCATCCCTTCCCCCGTAATTTAAGGCAATCTGGAAATGGAGCCCGTCGTTTTCCTTCGTCGCCTCCTCCAATTCCCCGATCCGGAGCCGGATATCCTGGTCCAAACCCGTCTTATCCCCGATAATCCGCACACACATCCGGTTCTTTTCCGCCGTCTTTAAACAGGTCTTTAAATAATTGCGCAGCAGCTTCATCAACGCATCCACTTCGTCTTTGGGCCGGTTCCAGTTCTCCGTGGAAAATGCATACACGGTCAGGTACTTCACCCCCATCCGGTAAGCCTCCTCACAAATGACCTCTACCGTCTTTGCTCCCTGTACATGCCCGTAATTCCTCGGCATTCCCTTACGCTTTGCCCACCTGCCGTTACCGTCCAAAATAATCGCCACATGTTCCGGAATCTTCCGTTTTTCTTCCATTCCCATCCTTCCCATCCTGTCACCCGAAGTCTCTTTGCCGTGCGCCGCTTCTGCGGCATAATCCCAAAAACCGTCCGGTATCACGGGTTCTGCCCTGTGAACGGGCGCCGTCCATAGCCTGATACCCGTCCACAGGGCAGAACCGCCCCGGACACTTTATTCCACCAATTTCCAACTTTTCATTTCCCGTTCCGCCTTTTATACGGTAAGAATCTCTTTCGTCTTCTCCTCCACCAGTTTGTCGATGTCCTTAATAAACCGGTCCGTCATTTTCTGCAGTTCATCCTCCAACTGCTTAATCTGGTCTTCGGAAACATCCTCCTTAACCAGCTTCTTAAACGCGTCGTTTCCGTCCCTTCTGATGTTACGGATTGCCACCTTCCCGTCTTCGCCCTTTTTCTTCACGTCCTTGGCGAGACTCTTTCTGCGCTCCTCCGTCAGTTCCGGGAAAACAAGCCGGATTACCGCGCCGTCGTTAGAAGGGGTAATCCCCACATCGGAAGCCATGATTGCCTTTTCGATTTCCTTAATGAGCGTCTTCTCCCAAGGCGCAATCTGAATCATCCGCGCTTCCGGCACGGTAATATTGCCCACCTGCTGAATCGGTGTGGGCGTACCGTAATAATCCACCCGGATCTTGTCCAGCACATGGGGATTGGCACGTCCCGCACGGATGGCGGCAAAATCCGTTTCCAAATACTCATACGCTTTCTTCATCTTCCCGTCATAAACTTTCAGTCTCTCGTCCATATCCTCTCTCCTCCACGATATTATATGTGTCTAAACCGTCACTTTCGTGCCGTTAAAATTCCCGTTTACCGCATTTACGATACTGTCCGTCCCGTTTAATCCAAACACCCACATGGGCATCCGGTTGTCCCGTGCAAGGATGGATGCGGTCATGTCCACCACCTGCAGGTTCTTTGCAATCACCTCGTCAATGGATACCTCGTCATACTTCTTTGCCGCCGGATTCGATTTCGGGTCGTCGTCATATACCCCGTCCACCGCCTTCGCCAGCAGGATGACGTCCGCCTCTACCTCCACCGCCCGCAGCACCACGCCGGTATCCGTGGAAAAGTAGGGATGTCCCGTACCGCCCGCAAAGAAGATAACCTTCCCCTGTTTCAAATACTTGTTCGCCTTGTCCTTGGAAAACATTTTTGTAAAGGAACCGCAGGAAAAAGGAGTCAGAATCTCCGTCTCCATTCCCACCGAACGGAAAATCTCCGATACATAAATGCAGTTCATAATCGTGGCAAGCATCCCGATTTGGTCGGCTTTCGTCCGGTCGATATGTTCGCTGGAACGCCCGCGCCAAAAATTTCCCCCGCCGATGACGATTCCCACCTGCGTATTTTCCACAAGCTGCTTTACCTGCAGCGCCACGCTGCGCACCGTTTCCTCATCGAACCCGGTCTTTTTCTCTCCCGCCAGCGCTTCCCCGCTGAGCTTTAACAATATTCTTTTCATATCCGCCACCTTGTCATTCCATAATTCTTTAATTCTATTTCAATCGTGCCCTGACAATCCCATTGTAACACAATCATCCGGTATGGAAAAGGGATAAATTTCTTATTCCATTTCTTATTCCAATTCTTACTCCATGGAATCCACGGATTCCGCGGGTTCCATGGATTCCAAAGGAACTTCCATCACCATTTCCACGCCTTCGTCCGGCAGGTTCCTAATCCGCAGACTGCCGCCGAGTTCTTTCAGCCGGCTTGCCACAATATCCATACCGATGCCCCTGCCCGATATTTCCGTTACCGTATCCATGGTGGAAAAGCCGGGACGGGTAATCATCCGGAAAATTTCCTCCTCGCCGTAATTTCCGATATCCGCGTCCATGGCAATAAATCCTTTTTCCTTTGCCCGCGCGAATATCCGTCCGGCATCCAGCTTTCTTCCGTCATTTTTCACGGACAGAAACAGCCGCTTTCCTTCCGTCCAGGCGCTCAGCGTAATAACGCCCCTCGGTTTTTTGCCCGCCGCCCTGCGTTCTTCCACGCTCTCGATACCATGGTCCGCCGCATTGCGCACCACATGCAGCATCGGCTCCGTCAACTGCTCCACCAGCAGCCGGTCCGCCAGCAGTTCCTCCCCTTCGGTCCTTATCTCAATCTCCTTGGAAAGCCTGTGGGAAAGACTGTACACCACCCGGTTCATCCTGCGGAATATGGTGGCAATGGGGGTTTTCCTCATATCCCAGACCGATGCCCGGAGTTCTTCCACGATTTCATGCAGCCGCCTTTTGATGCTTTCCTTTTCCAAAGTATCCGCTTCCACGTCCAACTGTAACAGCTTCTTGGACAGGGCGTTCACTTTTTCCAGTTTTTCTATGCTGATGCCGATAAGCGCCTCTTTTCCCGCCTGTTTCCGCTCCATCAGGACATAATCGCCCGGATGCATCTCCGGCTTAGGTTCCGGCTCCGTCCCCAAATCGATTTTGACCCGTTTCCTGGGCTTTGGCTTCTCCTGTAACGGCGCGTTATAATACATCCCCGGTGAGGCGTAAACATTTTCCGGCGGCATCTCCACTCCCCGTCTTTGGATTTCCGCTTTCACCGCCTCCAAATATTCCTCCGTTTTCCGGACGGCTTCCTCCGGGTTCCCGTCAGGGTGTTCCCCCCTTTTAATCTTCCCCAGTTCTTCCATCATGAAATCCGCCGCCGCAAAAATACATTCCGTAAGCCCCGCCTTGGGCACTTCCTGCGCCGAAACTTCCCGGAGATAATAAAAGATATCTTCCAGCTTGTGCGCCATAAGCCCGATGTTATCATACATCATGATACCGGAAGTTCCCTTTATGGTATGGAGGATGCGGAAAATCTCCTGAATATCATCCGCGTGGAAAAATCCTTCCCCGTCGCCGGACAGCACAATTGCATCCATCTGCTCCAACAGTTGGAAACATTCGTATAAATAGGAATCCAGCATTCCTTCCGGACTAAAACTTTCTTCCATATTATAGCCCTGCTCCTTTCACACTTCTCAACCCAAAACTTCATAGACCTTATCGGCAATATCCCCCAAAGGCGCCTGACAGGTCACGGCGCCGATATCATATGCCACTTTCGGCATCCCGTATACCACACAGGTCTCCTCATCCTGCCCTATGGTCACCGCGCCATGGTTCCTCATTTCCTTCATTCCCTTGGAGCCGTCGCCTCCCATGCCGGTCAGGATAATCCCGATGGATTCCCCTCCCACCGTCTTCGCCACCGAATCAAAAAGCACATCCACGGAAGGACAGTGCCCGCTCACCTTCGGTTCTTCCTTCACCGACACGAAATAGCCCGCTTCCTTTTTCACCACGCGCATTTGGAAGCCTCCCGGCGCAAGCAGCACGCGTCCCTGCCGCACCGCGTCACCGTCCTCGGCTTCCTTCACTTCCACCCGGCAGAGACGGTTCAGGCGTTCCGCATAAGTTTTCGTAAAACCGGCGGGCATATGCTGTACCATCACCACCCCCGGTATATCCGTATCAAACCCGCTTATGACCTCCCGTATGGCTTCCGGTCCCCCCGTGGACGCCCCGATGGCAATCACGCAGTTGTTTTTGGTCAGCCTCGCCTCCCTGACCGGATGTACCCTGTCCCTGCGCATCAGTTTCCCCACATCCACCGAAGCGGCAATTTTTACTTTCACGACCAATTCCTGCCGGATAAATTCTTTCACATTGCCCGCCGAAAGGTTCATGGGCTTATGCACGAAATCCACCGCCCCGGCAGCCATCGCCTCAAAAACTTTCCCGTTCAGCCCGCTTAACATAATGACCGGCAGCGGGTACTGGGGCATTAATTTCTTTAAGAAATCAATACCGCTCATCTTCGGCATTTCAATATCCAGCGTCATGACATCCGGCTGGTACTGCTCGATGGCGTCCCGCGCCTCAAAAGGATTCTCCGCCTGTGCCACTACTTCGATTCCGGCATCCTCCTCCAGCCCTTTCACCAGCATTTCACGGAATACCGCCGAATCTTCCACTACCAAAACTTTAATTTTCCGCATCTTGCTACCGCCTTCTCCAACAAATTTCCTTATTCTGTTTCCTTCATCCCGCATTTGGTATCATTGTATCAAATTGTATGAAAAAAAGACAGCCCTTCTTGAAACTTTTATAATCTTCACAAAAAAGTAATAAACGTCCCTGTGCAAGTTCATTTGCGACCATTCCTTAACAAAAAAAGTAACCGTCCGCTCCGGAATGTCACAAAAAATATCAGACAAGAACGCCTGATACTTTCAAAAAATATGTTATCATGAAATGTTACCGCAGAGAATTTTTCCGTTTGACCTTCCGCAAAACTTTTCACAGTTTTCCCATATATCCTCTTTCACGTTTCCAATCCTGTAATCCGTCCGGTTTTTCACACTTGCGCAAGGATATACGTCCCCCTGATAGGTCACATACCACAATTGGCACCCCGCCGGGCATACATACTTTTCACCGGATGCCCTGCACGGAAGGATATCCACTGCGCCGGACGCCGTAATCTTAACCGGATGCTCCCTTTCCAATATATTACGGATGATACTCCTGTAACGTTCCTCCGTAATGCCTATCTCGTTCCAGCAGTTTTCCGCCCTGCCCTGTGAAATCAGTTTTAGCAGGCGGATTTCGGAAATCCCCCAATCCTTTCCCATTTGGATAAGCTCCGGTATTTTATCGGCATTTTTGGCTGTTACCACGGAATTAAACCGCACGTCCATCCCCGCTTTTTTGAAATTGCGCACGGCGTTTTCGGTCATGGCAAACGAACCTTTAAAACCAGTCATCCAATCGTGTTCTTCTTTTCTGCTGTCGTAAACGGACAAATAGCATACCTTCAGCCCATGCCCGGCCAATTGTTTTGCATATTCTTCCGAAACGGCTTCCTTTTGCAATCCGTTTCCCCTGATTCCGGTCGTAAACATTCCCAAAACGGTATCCCCCGCTTCCGTGTTAAGACATTCCAAAAGCGTCTCTACCCCGGAATACAAAAGGGGTTCCCCTCCTGTCAGGTATACCTCTTTGCGCCCTTTCATCCTGCGCAGGAATGCCGCCATATCCCCAACGGAATAATCCATGGTTTTCCCGTCGCTGGAAGCCTGTGAAGAACAGTGCCGGCATCGGAGCAAACATTTATTTTCGATTTCAAAATGAATTTCCATTTTCAATCCCTGCCTTTTACAACCGAACAAATAAAGAGCTTATTTCTTTCCAAATGTCTTCCGCTATCACTTCCGGCGGACGGTTACCGTCTATAATCACCACGTTTTCCGTATCTCCCAGCTTTTCAAACGCCTGAAAATATTTCTCCCGTACCTTTACCAATCTTGATTTCTTTTCAAACAACTCCTGGTGAAACCTGTTTCTGGCAATTCTTTCGATTGCCGTATCCGGATTGACGTCTATAAAAACCGTAATGGTAGGCTGAAGGATGTTTTTGCTCTGCTCATTTGCCTGAATCACCCAATCCATGGGCATATCCACACTATGGTAAGCATAGGAAGAAAAATAATACCTGTCCGTAATTACCGTAGTCCCTTCCAAAATCTTTGCCCAAATACCGTTCACGTCATTCAGCAGATGATCCAACCGGTCTGCCACAAATAATGCCGCAATGACTTTATTATCCGTTTTCATCCTTCCGGTCAAAATCTGGTGAATCAGCGAGCCAATCGGCGAATCGGTAGGCTCCATCGTCGTATAAAAACAAATACCCTCTTTTTTCAACTTTTCCGTTAACAATTGAATCTGCGTACTCTTACCGCTTCCGTCTATCCCTTCAAAAGCTATAAATTTCCCCTTATCCTCTTGTATCCTTTTTTGTGCATTGTTGCTCATACTTTTGAAACCTTTCCCTGTTTTTTCCCATTTTGGCTAAATAAGCATCCTCCAAATCGATATCCATTTGATATGCCATTTTCAGAAGATACGCAAATACGTCCGCCATTTCTTCTTTCAAATCCGCTTTCTTTTCCTCCAGTAAAAAATCCCCCCTTACAATTTTTTTCACAAGATTCGCAATTTCCCCAACCTCTCCGGTTAAGGATACCAGCAGG
This sequence comes from uncultured Lachnospiraceae bacterium, assembly GCA_947653315.1. Lineage (GTDB taxonomy): Bacteria > Bacillota > Clostridia > Lachnospirales > Lachnospiraceae > Kineothrix. The sequence continues at coordinate 1,389 of CANTGP010000048.1, read as the reverse complement.
AATTCCAAAAGCTCAATATTTTCATCCGTCACTTTACTGTTCCACCGGAATTTTCCTTCATGCCTGCCGTCAAATTCTTCCTGAAACTCCGTTAATTCCTTTAATGTCAAACGTTCTTCTCCTTTCTTTTGGCATCCAGTTTCACCAACTCGTCAATCGCATCTCCCAATAAACGTTCAATCTTTTTTTCGCATTCCTTTTCTTCTTTGCTGGTAACGGAGGACTGTCTGTGGATAGTATCCAATTTCCGGTATGCCTCCAACAAATCCTCAAACATATGCAGCATTTCTTCCCCGTAATAAATCGGTGCATTTTCCCCCGCCTCGGCATCAGATGCTAACATCGCTTTGTATACCGTCCGGATTCCTTCCACCTTGGTAATGGTCTCCATGCCGTCCTTTTTCTCCCTCAGCAACTCGCATAATTCTCTTATTTTTCCATGGCTTACTTTGGCATATAAATAAGAAGAATCAATTTTATCAATCTCCGCTTTCAAAAAACAGTTGAAATGCTCTTTCACCTGAACCCGGAAAGCAGAAATAATAATCTTTACTTTATCAAAATCAACCGCATTTTTCCCTTTTCTGATCTCCTCCAAAATATAGGCGATTTCGCAAATATTAATCTTAAAAAAACGGCTCGCTTCCAATGCCCGGAAACACATATGTACAAACAGTTCCCCCTTCTTTTGCGTTCTTCCGAACTGGATATGCTCAAGGGACGGAAGGTAAATACTGTCATCCAAGGACTGGATTACTTTTTCCATGTTATATGTGGGAAGCACGATCCGGTTACTGGTAGGCTTTTGGTTCAACTGCTCCTTTACAAAATCAATTCCGGTCCTGCCATCGGTTTTAAAGTACGAGCCGTGGTTAAAATACAGTTCATCCGGAACGCTTTCCCGTTCCCACATTTCCGCCAGTTTAAAATAATCATACTTCTTCCCGCCTATCTGCAGACCGTCGCCGTCCAAATAGTCTTCCAAATCTTTCCTGAATTTCCCATAATCCGTATCTATCTGCATATCCACATGGTAAAGGGGCGTCTCCGCATCCAGCTTTTCCAATAACTCCCTGTGTATTTTTTGGAAGCTGTCCCCCTTCAGGTAATTTTCGCAGCTAACATCCATGGAATCATCCATTAAATCACGGACATCCCACGGATCGTTCCCCCCGTCCGCATTATACCTGCAGTTTAAAACCCTCACAAACGAACTGCCGTTATATTCTATAACATTAAACTGCGAATTAATATTCGCGTTTCCCCTGCTGAACAATGCCCCCGTCCCTATCAGCTTACACTGGTTTTTTCCAATACTTAAGATTTCCCTTCCGTGGATATGCCCATGCAAAACCCCAATGTAATCATCGCAATCAACAAATAATTATG
>CANTGP010000047.1 GCA_947653315.1 uncultured Lachnospiraceae bacterium | reverse complement strand
GGGGGACAGTCATGGAAGAAGAAAAATTTTTCGATTATGGAAACTACATACAGGAACGGCTGAAGGAAATTGATGACCTGGATGAACGCAGGTATGCAAAGGAACTGCTGTTAAACAGCCTTGGCAGTGTTTTCCGGTGGACGGAGGAAAAATACCGTGCCCTGGAACGGCGCATTATGGATGAACTGGCAGTCCCGTGGGGGCATTTTCATGTTTCCATGACGATTGTGGAAAGGGATAACTATGACCCCATTAACGGATATTGGTATCCCGTGTGTGGGGAAGACCTGAAGGGGGAAGCGGAAAGAACAGGGTGCAGGAGTGTATACCTTGCGGCGGGAGAATGGGAGTGCAGGGAGTTTTTACGGTGCGGTACCGTGGCAGGGACGGAGGAAACGACCGGGAAGGAAGTCCGGTTCCGGATAAGGAAGTCCGGGCGCTATACCCATGCCGTGGAAAAACTGTATGCCCTGTTCCGTGCCAACCATATCCCGTGGCAGACGGTGCACATGGGACACTTGGAACGCTTTTTTGATTTGGAACCGGAGGAGGACATCCGGACGGACACAGGGACAGTATTCCGGTGGGGGAAATGGGAGGGACTGGTAAGGGAGGAGTTCCTGCCCCTTTGGAATATCAGCAGGACGGCAGTGCAGTCACAGGAATTCCGCCATCCGTGCCTGGACGAAGTGGTATATGAGCATATCTGTCATTTGGGGGCGGGACAGGAAGGGGACGGGTGCCTTGTGGACGCGGACGGGGATATCCTGTCCATACGGCATGAAAAAGACCGGGTATTCATACGGACCGGACGGGAAACGCTGGAGAATGCCGTCCTGTACAGGATTCACCAGGGGGATGCGGGGGATTCCCACGGCTACCGTTACCCCGTACTGTCCAACCGCAGGCGGGACAGTTTTGCCGCGAGGTATCTGTACCAAACCGGGAATTTTATTCAAACGCCGATGGAACTGTACCGGAAGATAGGGGAACTGTCCGGCGGGTATGACATCCGTCCGCAGGGATATGTGATTACGGACCATGCCGAGGGACGGCTGTTGGAAGGGGACATGAACGTGTGTGCGGGAACATCCGTGTTTGCGGGGGATGGGAGGAGCATCCTCCTGTTCCGTTTCGGCAGAGAGGATACGGACGGGGATTACCTGTACGAATCGCAGATCCGTTACATACTTTCGCAGCTCCAAATGGAGTTCTTGGAATACAGGTGTATGGGGGTGGTGGAATGAATTATGCATGGGAAGCCGTACTGGCGGCGGAAAGACAGGGAATGGGACGTGACGGGCTGCGCTTCGTGGAAGCGGCAGCCCCAAGTCCTTACATGGAGGTATCGGCGGAAGACTTAAACATGGATGCGCCGGATGGGGAGCGTGTGGAAATCAACCCCCTGTACCGGTTCGGGGACGTCCTGGGCGGGCTGTTTGACCGGAACACGGAAGACTTGCGGCAGACACGGGAAATCTTTTTTGACGTCTGTATGCATTATTTTACGCAGTTGGATTTGAGGGAAGGGCTTTCCCGCAGGGAATATTACCTCAGCCTGACGGCGGGAGATATCAGGGACGGACGTTTCGGGGATACTGCCGGACAGCGTTTTGCCCTGTTTGACGGCAGGGAACGCAAGATTATCCTGCGGGCATATCTGCGTCTGCTGGAGACCGGGAATTACAGGGGGGAATTCCGCAGGGCGGTGACGGGACTGTATCCCAGCGCTTTTATCTATGAAAATAACGAGACGGCATATGAACTGCTGGTATACCTCGGGGCGGCGGAGACGGACAGGGAACGCGGGCGTGCGGCATTCCTGCGGGAAATGTTCCTGCCGGTACAGGAAACGGTGTATTTCTTTTACGGGCACCATTTTGGAATCATCGGCATGGATGAGACGATGGCAGTGGATGAGATGGTGCTCTTTTGAGATTATGGGGGATGGTGGAACATGCAGGAAAAACAGGCAGAGGAATATGGAATGGAACGGGTTATAATAATGCGGAGGAAAGGCATGAAAGAAAACAGGTTGTTACTGGAAGGATTAAAGGTATTTACCATACTGTTTGTCATCCTGTTCCTGCATAAGGAAACGGCATATGCAAATTCGGATGAAGCTGAATGCAGCAATCCCTTTTTTGTCGTTCCGGAACAGGGAACCATAGAATACAGGGGATTCTTTTATCCGTTGAGTTACAGGGAAATATGGCAGAACGTTAAAATGCATATAGAGCAAATAGAAAATACGGGAAACGGGATTCTTTATGCCATGGAATTGGATGACCTGAATGTAAGGGAAACTTTGGACCGGATTAGTTATGGAAAAGAGTATTTAGGGTATTTTTATGTGACCAAGGATGCCATTTATCATATGCCGGAAGGGGTGGCCACTCCGGAAGGGAGAAGAAGCAGGGCAGAGGTGGTTAAAATGCTGCAGGAAGATGAGGAAGCGTTCATGGGGGAATGCACTGTGGTCTGTTCCGAAAAAGGAACGGAAAACAAAGCGGATGAAAACGGGTACCATGAATACGTGGAGGTGGACGGCGACCGGAGAATTTTCCACCTGTATAATGATTATGCATACGGAACCAAGCAGTATACCCGTATGGTATGGGAGAAGGGAAAGGGGCTGGTTTATTACAGGATGGGATCCGGGGGAATGATTATGCATATAGAGCTTTGGCAGGAGGATGAGGAAATATATGGTGGGGATTTTAAGCGGATGGAAGACATGACCGTAATAAGGAGCCATGTCCGACACCGGGGATTGGAGAATGCGGACACATACTTATCCATTTTTTATCCGGAGATATACGGGTTTGGAACTCCGGATAAGGAAACTGCCGTCAATGCATGTATTAAGAAGGCGCTGGAACCTTTTATGGAAGGTGACATGGCTTACGTGGAGATGAAATATGAAGTGAAAGTCCTAAATAGTAAGTTTATTGTCATATTTTATTCCGGGAAATGCCAAAAGAAGGAGGAGGAACAGAAATATTCCATTCAAATGTCGGTTACGGTTGATGTTGAGAATGAAAAAACGGATATTTATACCTATAATTAAAATAATAGTAAAAGCGTGGAATAGAAGTGATGTGAAAATTATAAGGAATGACAAGGATAAAAATGGGGACTAAAAAGTGAAAAAATATATATTGTATAACATGATAACATTGGCAGTGTTATATATAGTGGGAAGTATGAACATGGAGGGTAGGCAAGCGGATATCTATGGAAAATGGCATATTGACAGGGCCGTATTAAAGTCTGAAATGTATACAGGAACGGTTTTGGACGGGGATTATGAAGAAAATCTGTATAATCCGGAAGATTATATAGGGCTTGAATTGGAATATGCTTCTGATTTTTTTCGGATTGGTGACCAGGTATATAAAAATCCAAGATATATTTTGTCTAGAATAACTGTGTACGATTGGCAACGTGGCTCTAAATTTTGTTTGCCGGACTTATACCGATATATTGAAGAAAATGGGATAGAGATAAAAGGATATGAGGATAGTGAAACATGGGAAGAACTCCGGCGATTTGATATAGATTTCGGAGAGGATGTGAGATATTGGGATGAAAAAAATAATAAGGAATACAAGTTTGTTCCTGTTGGTACACATTGTGTACTCCTGAATGATGATACCATGCTGTTGGGAATATGGGGAAAAATATTGGAGGCAACAAGGGTAGAGGATGATAGGGGGAAAGAATATGCAGTGGAAACGGAAAATCCATAAAGTCATGCCGGTATTTTTAACCATATGCCTCTTTTTTACGGGACAGGAAAATGTCTCCGCAACGGAAAAGAAAACGGTCCAAAGCGGTGAGAATGTGACCCGGCGGCTGGGGGAATATCTGAAAGGGTTGATTGCGGATGATAACTGGGATGAGCTGGACAGGTATGTGATATCCAGGGAAGTGGCATGGAAAGAGGCGGCGGGAATGGCGGATAAAAGTCCGGCATATGCAAATTTTGCGGAATACGGGGATTATTTTTTCAATTCAAGGGAAGCCATTATTTTAGAAGCGGATATAAACGGGGACGGTGTCCGGGATATTATGGAATATCTTCCGGATGTTGGAAATATACAGGTTTCCAACAGTCATTTACAGCAGAATATTCTTACTATTTTTGATGGTAAGGATGCCAGTGTAATTTATTACCAGCCATGGTTTGATACCTTAGTGCTGCATGGCGACAAGCTGCTTGTAATGGAATATGGTGAAAACCTGTTTTTCCTTTTCCGCAGGGGAAACCGTATAACCGTTTACCGTATGGAGAATGGAAGATTTGTGGACAGGCTTATGCTGGAAGTGGAATATCAGGAAGCAGAAACCGAAATTGTGGACTGCCGGGAAGGGTTCCAAAAGGAAGCAGATGAGTTATGCAGTAATGCCATGGAATATTTGGAAGCCGGAAAAACAAGCGGGCGGTATCAAGGAAGTGCGGAAACCTTATTGGAGGAGGATTCGGATTTTTATAAGGAGCTAAAACGCGTTTCGGATGAGGAAGTACAGGAATGTTACCGGAGATTTTTGGAATCAGTGGGGGGATACGGTGCATATCCTCCGTCCGCAATTGGTCATTCCGCGGCATATTTGTGCTGCTGCGATATAGATAATGACGGGGAAGAAGAATGGTATGCCAAGACAAAAAGCAAGTTGTGCCTGTCGGCTCATGTAGGAACCGGAATACATGATTTTATGACGGGGGAACTGTATGGAAATGGGAGGCACGAAGGGAAATATGGATTGATTTATACGATGGTTAAAGAAGGAGCAGGGACAAATATTGGGGAAATTTCCGGACTGGACATATGGAATGGGGAAGACACGCCGCAGATGTTTTGGGTGGAAAAAAAGGGGAAGGAAAACATTACCTACATACAGTACGCGGACGGAAGGCCGGGAGGAGGGGGAAGGATAGTCGCGTATGACATCAGGGACGGGGCGCATGAAAAGGTTTTGGAGGTATGTTACAGACCGGTATATACTTTCAGGGAAAAATACGAGACAAACAGGAATCCGGACAATGGGCTGCATTATACGGTAAGGATGTCCGTCAAAAAAGGGACGGCGGAGATTTACGGAATGGAAAATCCAAAAATCCAGGACGGAATAAACCGGGAAATAAAAGCATTTCTGTGGGAAAAGCTGATGCAGGTTTTATACCCTGGGAATGGACCGGTGTTCCAGGGATTTTTGGACTTTAATGTCATTTCTGCCACGGAGGATAAGCTGGAACTTTATTTCGTGGTGCTGTACGGTTATGAGGGTGTGGAGAGGGGATATGGGGAAAATATGATTTTGGAAATTGATTTAAAGGATGGGAATGTCCGGTTGGCAGGGGATGAACGGATTGGGCAGAAAAGCGGGTGGTGACGTGTGGAAAAAGAGGTAAGGGTATAATTTGGTGTGGCTGACGCTTTCCATGGGTTTGGAAGGGATTTTTGACAGGATACGGAAGGGGAAAGGGATATACAGGGCGGCAATTGATTATGAAACGGTATTGGAAAGGATGGATGGATAAAAATGGCTGACAGGGATGAGGATACGAGGAAGGTTAAGGATTATTTAGAGTATGTAAACCGGGATTACACGGATGAAAAACCCGAAGATAAACCTGTGTGTACAACGGTAAGGGAAGCAGTTGGATTGCATGTTGCAGATACGGTTAAGGCAATGTGTAACCTGAAAACGGCAAATGATACGCAGGAGGATTTGAATGCAAAAATTCTTGAAAGAAACAGTCCGTCGGTGGGACTGGATGAATTTTTGGCAGAAGAATACCAAAAAGAAGAAAGTAAGGAGTATCTTGTAGAAGGGGCAACCCTTACATGCACGGAAAGTTCGGAATACAGTTATAACCTTTTGGATAAAAAGCTGAATGAGATTTTTAATTGGGATACGGAATTTTTTGTGCCGGGGGTGGAAAAGAAGGATGACAAGGTGTATGGGGAACTGATTGTTACCAGCAATAAAGGGGCAGATATAGGGAATAAGAAAAATGCGACTATTTTTGACTGTACGGAGGAAAACATTCCCTGCTTTGGAAACTGCAGGAGATTGCCCGATAATGAGGCGGAATGGGAAAAATTAAGAAAGTATCATAACGCTGGAGGGGATGAAATGCGTAAGCATGGAATCTGCAAGCACTTAAGGGAATTAGAGAGCGAATGGGAGAATTATATAGACACTAGAACAAGCGGCCAAAATATTTGCAGCATTTTATGAAGGATGTTATGCAGATGGCTATAGAAATGAAAATGGAAAATTATTTTATAAGGATCTTCAGGGGAGTGCGGACAGGCAAAAAAATGCAGGAGATGCATATTTAAAAATGGTGGAAATGGAGGATAATTTAGAATGAAAAAATGTCAGATTGCAATATGTCTTTTGGCGGTGGCAATTATCCTGTACAAAGAAGGGGGAATTGATGCCCATGCGTATCAGACGGTTAACCCGGAAAGGGGAACCATGAAGGACGGCGAAAATGCGGGTGAAATGACCGTGGAAGAACTGGCTGGATACTTTTCACAATACGGCAGTTATAACAGTCCTTATAAGGAAACATTTATAGAAGAAATGAATGAAAAATTAAGTTTTTATTTTCCGAACATGGAGGATAACATTTGGAAAATAACGGAAAAAAGGGAAGACGGACATATTGCCCAATTTTACAGTATGTCTATTGGGGAAACAGGTAAATACAAGGTTGAGTTACTTATAAAGCCTGATTTTTCCATGGAACTGCTGAAAGATACGGTTGAAATAAATCCGGATATGGGAATGTGCATATATGCGAAAGACAGGCAGTATCCATACCACGGATGCAGGATAGATGAATATGAAGTATCCGCTTATAACAGTGAAAAGGATGTGTACCTGAAGGCGGTCATTCCCCTGTTTTCCATGGAGCAGGATCCGGCATGGGAAGGGGTGAACCGCAGTATATGGGAAGGACTGGAGCAGTGGTTTAACGGGGAGATGGACTGTGCGGGAGGGGAACTGTCATTGGATTATGAAATAAAAGAATTGAACGGCGATCTGTACAGCATTCTTTTGTTTGGGGAACATGAAAAAGGGAACGGTGCTGGAAAACATGTGGCGGTGGGAATAACGGTATCAATTGCCGGTGGTAATGTACTTGACTGCTCGGTTTTTACAAAGGAAAAGACGGGTGCTTACGATTTTTACATAGAAAACGGCGGGTTGTATTTCCTTAATAAGACGGACCGGGATGACGGGCCTGTATATAAAGGGGAAGTAGAGTTTTTGCGCTATGAACTGAAACGGAAGGAAGGGCAGGTATATGCCGCCAATGGCAGATGGATAGGGCAATGCTATTATGAATTGATAGAAGTTGACGGTTATCCGGAGGGAATTCAAAAAATAAACCAGCATTTAATGGAAGACATGGGAAAATTCTTCCGGGAAGTAAGGACTGAATTTGAAAAGGGTGTTCTTGAAAGAGACGAAGGCGTGGTGTACGGGGCGGCAAATGATTATGAAACGATACTGGGAAGCCCGGGATACCATTGTTATGTCAGGAGTGAGGTCTGTTATAATAATGCCGGGGAATTTGGGGTTGTTTATCATTATAAGTTTTGCCTTGATTCAATAAATGAGGAGGGGGATTCCTTTGTGGTTTATGATTCGGAGAGTGGGGAGGTATTAATGTATCAGGACTGGCAAAAGAAAATTTTGGAAGAAGTAAACCGTCAAAACGGGATGGTTAAACCCAGGGGGGAAAGGACGGATGGGTAAGGAGCACTGCCAATGAAAAACACAGGGATAATCAGGATAATAGTAGCATGTATTTTGTGGTCATCATTAAATGTTCTGCCAACGGCAGAAGAACCAAACGGACGGGAGACCACGGTGGGAATGGACAGACAGGAGATAGAGGAATATTTCAGCAGATATCTCGGTTTCGAAGAACTGGCAGGCGGCAAGAACCTGTACCGGACCTTGGGAAATAAAAACCCTGGATTCCGAATGGAAGGTGTGGCAGTGGAATACGGGGACTGGCAAAGCAGGGTGGAGGAAATACTGTGTGGGAACATGAAGTAGAAAAAAACGGAAGACTGGGAGGATAATTTAGAATGAAAAAATGTCAGATTGCAATATGTCTTTTGGCGGTGGCAATTATCCTGTACAAAGAAGGGGGAATTGATGCCCATGCGTATCAGACGGTTAGCCCGGAAAGGGGAACCATGAAGGACGGCGAAAATGCGGGTGAAATGACCGTGAAAGTGGATGAATTAGTGTTTGGACATGCATCCCAGAAGGATATCATAAAAATCGGGAAGATGCAGGGGATAAAAAAATTATCCGTTAACATATCTGAAGAAGACATTGACTTATCCCCACTCGGTAACTTGGGTGAATTGGAAGAATTAAGTCTCGGATTGCGGTGGGGAATTGAGCCGGATACTGCGCCGTTGGTAAAGCTGGGAAACCTGAAAGTTATTACATTGTTCGATTGTGATATGGATTTATCATTTTTGTCCCAAATGCATAATTTGGAAGAAGTGGTGGTTCTAAGGAGCGAGGTGGCTGACCTGTCGGTGTTCCGGGGATTGGGGAAACTGGAAAAGCTGAGTGTGGAATATGTTTCTGATACGGACTTAAGCTGTCTGGAAAATCTTACCGGGTTGGAAAGCCTAAGGATTACCGGATACCGAATGGAAAACATGGAAAGCATGGGAAAGCTGACGAAATTAAAGGAATTGCATTTGGAAGAAATATTTTCCCAAACGGAAGATGCGGAAAGAACGGAACTGGATTTCAGAATATTGGAAAACATGAAAGAGGTGCAATCGGTATCCATTGGGCACATGGATGTTTCGAATGTGGGAACGTTGGCAGAATTGGAATTCGTAAGGTGTGTTATATTGGCGGATACAGGCATTGAAGATATCATGCCGTTAGCGGGATTAAGCAGCCTTAAGGAACTGCTGGTATTAGGGAACCGGAGTGAGAAAGTAAAAATGCAGGCAGAGTTTTTTCCTGAAGGAACGGAGATAACGGTAATGGAAGAAGTGCCTGCAGCATTTTAAGGGTTGCGGCATGTATTTTTGGTCATCATTAAATGTTCTGCCAACGGCAGAACCAAACGGACGGGGGTAAGCATGAGCGGATACATATTGGACAGAAACGGAATCGGAAAAGAAGAAAAGAAAACATATTACAGGCAGGAGGAACTGGAACTGATGACCACGCACCAGCTCAGGGAAATCTGCCGCCGGGAAAAAATCATCCAGGGAATTTTAAATCCCATGGATAAGGAAGAACTGGTTCATGTCATCCTGCGCTTCCGTGGGAAGGGGGAGAGGATGCTGATTGCAGAGGAAACGGAAGACGGAAACCTTGCGCTCGGCAGGCTGCTGGAACAGGGAAAGGTAACGGTACTGCAGGACGGTGCGCTGCATATCCCGTCTAAAATAGTGGTGTATGAGGGGCTTTCCATGGACGAAAATGACGGCATCCACATTCCTTACCGGAGCGGGCTGGAGGATACCAATGCCGTCCTGGTGGACGGCGGGAAAACGGTTTGCGGGATTTTCCGCATTAAGAAGGCGGAAAGGGAGGACGGGCGTCTGTATGTGGTGAAAAGCGCAGGGATGCCGTGCCGGGAATCGAATTGGAAGGACTATGACCTGTACTGCTTTCCGGGGCAGGATTCGGACAGGCTGTGCCGGTTCTACCGGATGCCCGCCGGGGATGTTCCGGAAGGGCTGCATGCCTACCGCATCCCGCTCCTGGACGTGGAGGTCCGTAAACCGATTCCGCTCAGGATGCCGCTGGCGGTGGATTTCGGTTCCACCAATACCACTGCGGGTGTCTATTTGGATTCCCTGTATTTTGAATGCGCGAAAGGTGCGCCGTTTGCGGAGCGGTTTGAGAAGAACGCCATCCAGTATACGGTGTTCGGGGACGGGAGGAAGATGGTGCCGACCGTGGTGGGCGTCACGGCGGTGGAACGGGGGAAACCGCGTTTCGTCTTCGGGCAGGAAGCGCTGGATTTGTCCCGCATGGGGTATGTGGACGAGGGATTCAGTATTTTCCGGGACATGAAGCGCTGGGTCAGTGATTATGAACGGGAGGAGGAAATCACCGACCGGGGCGGAAGGAGGACATTCCTTGCGCGGAAGGAAATCATACGGGCTTTTTTCGGGCATGTCATAAGGACTACGGAGAACCGGTTCAAATGCAGGGTGGGGCAGATCCATGTCTCCTGCCCGGTCCGGCAGAAATTCCTGTTCCAAAAACTGTTCCGTGAAATACTGCCGGAATATGTGCCGCAGGGGGAGGAAATGCTGGATGAGGGGGTTTCGGTCCTGTACAATACGGTGTCCGGCATGCTGGCCTCCGGGCAGCTCCGGGAAGACAGGGTATATCAGGGATTGGTGGTGGACTGCGGGGGAGGAACCACGGACCTGTGCGCCTGCCGGTTCCGCTTCCGGGATGAAAAGGTGGCATACCGCATACGGATGGAGACGGCATATGAAAACGGGGACACGGATTTCGGCGGGAACAATCTGACCTACCGCATCCTGCAGTACATAAAAATCCTGCTGGCGGAGAAGATGGGGTTTCTTCCGGCAGGTTCAGCCGGAGACATTCTGCGGGGGCTTGACACGGACGTATTCCGCAGCGCGGACGCAGGGGGGACGGGAGAGCCGTACCGGATGCTGGAGGAGGCATACGGCGCTGCGGAACAATGGATTCCCACGAAATTCAGGGAATACGAATCCCGCAGCCGGGAGGAATACTTCATGGTAAAGAACAATTTTCACCACCTGTTTTTCCTTGCGGAACAGGTAAAAAAGCATTTTTATGAAAAAGCAGGCATCCTGCGCGTGGGAATTTCCCCGCAGCCGGGAGGGGATACGGATACCGCTTGGGTAACGGCGGACAAGTGGAAACTTTCGGTACGCGGGGAAAAGGGGCTGTGCGTGGTGAAGGAATTCCCGTCGGTTACCATGAACCTTTATGAAATGGGACTGGTGGTAAGGGGGGACATATACGGGATCATCCGTAAGTTCATGGAACCGCTGTATGCGGAAGACCGGCTCAGGGATTTTTCCTTTCTGAAACTGACGGGGCAGTCGTGCAAAATTGACATTTTCCGGGATGCCCTGAAGGAATTCATTCCGGGGCGGATGATACAGTTCCGGCACGGAGACAGGGGGACGGAGGGGGACTCGGATTTGAAAATGGGGTGCGTGGACGGGGCGCTTAAGTTCATCCGTGACAAAAGGCTTGGCTATGCAAGGGTGGAACTGGTTTCGGATATGCCGGTACTGCCCTATACGGTAAGCGCAAAGACCCACAACGGGAGGGAAGTGGAGCTGGTGAACGGTTTCCTGCGGGAAGAAGAAACCCGGTATGTGTCAAGGAACCTGGAGGACGTGACGCTCTACCTGTACCTGAAGGACACGGAGGGAAAGGTGAGGTACCACTTCTGTTTTGACTGTGAACCTTCGCGGTTCCGGGAGGTGACCTATGGTGACATCCGTGGGGAGCACGGGCAGAACATTATGCAGAAGGACACGGACAGTATTGCCAACGGGGAAATCCGTTTTTTTGCATGGAAACAGTGCAGGGAATGGGGGTACGTCCTTGTACCCGTGTGCAGGAGGGACGGACGGCTGTATATGGGGGACGGGCGCTTTTACCCGTTTGAGCATGAAGGATGGGTCGGGAACTTTTTTGACGGGATGAAATAGCGGGAACGGAACATAAGATGGTTCCACATATCTGCAGAAGGATAGTTGCTGCTAAAAGTGCTTACAAGGAATTGGAGGAAGAAATAAATGAATAAATTTTTAATTTATCTTCTGTTATGGTTTCTGCTTATATTATACATACCGGTACCAGTGCCGGTGCATGCGGCAGGAGCTTGGAAGGATTCCGCTGCAAGAGCCCCTGTGGAAAAATTGGTAATGGATGATGTATCACAGGAGGAACTTGAGTTTATTGGCAGCCTGGAAGGGCTGCAGGAACTTGAAGTAGTTATTATCAATGACGGTGGGATAAATCTGGCTCCGCTGGCAAATCTGCAGGAATTGCAGGAATTAAATATTTCTTTGGAGGGAAAGGGGGGAGAGAAAACGGACCTGTCACAGCTTGGGGAATTGAAACAGTTAAAAAAGCTGACCCTTTCTGAGTACAGTGGTGACTTATTATTTATTCATGAGATGAAAAACCTGCAGGAATTAGAGATACTGGGTGCATCCGTAAATGATTTGTCCTTTTTGGAAGGATTAACCGAATTAAGATACCTTACGCTCGGATGTGTAAAGGATT